>CAZDNN010000361.1:0-6684 GCA_964506385.1 uncultured Planctomycetota bacterium | reverse complement strand
GTTGCGGCGGCCGTCGGTCCAGGTGTGGGCCATCTCGCCGTGGATGCCCAGGTCGCCCCAGGTCGTGGCGAAGTCGCAGCCGAGGATGCGGACCTTGTCGTAGTCGAAACGCACGGAGACCGGCACCCCGAGCGCGTTGCGGACGAGGGTGGGACGGCCGATGTCGTCGTAGCCGTCGAAGTAGCTCAGCGAAAGGTCCCAGCCCCGCCACGTCGTCTTCAGCCGCGCAGCCCACTGGATGTTGGTCAGGCTGTCCGACGGCAGGTTGCGGGTGAACGCCAGCTCCGGCGGCGCGGGCGGGAAGAAGCTCCAGCGGCTGTCCTGCCCGTCGAACCGCGAGGGCGTGAAGAAGGGGATGAGGACGAACTGGAGGGACGTGAAGTCGTCGAAGTGGTAGGTGGTCGAGAGGGCGAGGGCGGGGATCTTCTCGTTGTCCACCAGGTCGAGGTAGTCGCGGGGGTTGAGGTTGTCGGTCGGGTTGTAGCCGTCGGCGGTGCCCCAGGCGAAGAGCTGCTCGCCCACCCGGATCTCCCACGGCCCTGGGCTCCACTCGAGGAAGGCCTCCTTGAAGTGGAAGATCGGGCGGCGGACCTCGTCGCGGTTCAGCTCGTCGAAGGTCCCCGCGCTGAAATCGTCGGTGCTCCATCGCAGGTCGGGGGAGACAACGATGCGGAGATCCTCGCTCACGGGGATATCGAGGTCGAGGGTGAGGCGGAACTCACTGCGGCTCCTATCGCTGTTCTGCGGGCGGGAGCCGGTGTGCCAGAAGAGCTTGTACTCGAGCTTGCCCTTGCCGTGCTTGGCGAACCAATCGCGCACCCCGTCCGCCCCGGTCGCCGAGGCGGCCAGGCAGGCGAGCGTCACGAGTGTCAGCGCGCACCGATGCATAAGGCCCTGGTACGACGAACCTTATGGGCGGCGGCCTCACGGACTCGCGCTGGCGCACGACACCTATGGACGATAGGATCACTTGAGTATACCTCGACTTACGTACGATCGGAAGCCGCGCGACGGGGCGGATTCGGGCCGGAGCAGCGAGTTTGTGAAGCATTTCACGGTCCGCAGGGAGCTGCGTTCCCGTAAGTCCCTATACACCCACAGGTTACGCCGAGGCCGACAGAGCCATTCTAAGCCCTCTCCGACGCGGCGCGCGACTTGGGAGACCTTTCCTGTTCCACTACAAGCCATCTCCGGCACGTGCGGAGCGCGAGGCATGATTGCGGACCTAAACAGGTCCGCAATCATGCCTCCGGCCCCAGCCACGGGCACCCTCTCGTGGCTCAGACGCTGACGCTACAAGGCCAGACCCCCCAACACCTTGGACTACGCCCCAAAGCGGTGCCTGAAAAGGGCCGCGCCCTTGCTTTTTTCGCAGGCTTCGCTAGAATGTCCCGTGGCTGCAAGGAGCGGAGAGGCGCCGCGATGGAATTCAGCCGCGACCAGATCGACTACGTGGCCCACCTGGCCCGCCTGGCACTCACGGAAGAGGAGCGCCAGCAGTTCGGCGCGCAACTCGCCAGCGTGCTGGCGTACTTCGAGAAGCTCGATGAGCTGGACACGGCGGACGTCCCGCCCACGGTCTGCATGATGGGCCTGCGCAACGTGTTGCGCGACGATGTCGAGCAGCCATCGACCCCCCGTGAGGCCATCACGGCGAACGCTCCAGCCGAGGCCTATGGCTGCTACCTGGTGCCCAAGATCATCGATTGACGGAGACCCGCCATGCCCATCGACCCGAGTTCCGAGCCGAAGTACTCGGTCCGCAAGGCTGGCTCGACGACGATCGTCCGCTTGGCCGGGCCGCTGGTGACCGATCAGGTGTATATCAATGAGCTGGGCGTCGCGCTCGAGCGCGAGCTCGACGAGGCAACCCCGCCTGACCTGCTGATCGATCTGGAGGAGGTGACCCGCCTGTCGAGCTCGGCGCTCGGCAAGTTCATGCGGCTCTGGACCCGCGCAAGGGAGCTCGGCGGCCGCCTGCGCATGTGCTCGGTCCGCCCCCACGTCCGCGACGCCTTCGCCATCACGCGGTTTGACGAGAAGATCGAGATCTACCCCGACGCCGACGAGGCCCTCCGCCACGGCTGACCCCTTGTGAGGAGACTGCGCGCCGTGCCCGCACCGCCCATCGTCGATCCCGCCACCATCGACTTCAGCCAGACGGCCTATGACATCGAGGCCGTCCGCGCCATCAACAAGCAGCGCTTCGAGATGGAGCAGCTCACCGCCGTCGTGAGCATGGACCTCGAGCAGCGCATCATCGTCGCCTACAAGGACGTCACCGACGACGAGTTCTGGGTCCGCGGCCACATCCCCGGGCGTCCGCTCATGCCGGGCGTGGTCATGTGCGAGGTGGCGGCGCAGATGGCCAGCTTCCTGCTCTACCACCTCCTCGAGAAGAAGCCCGAGTTCATCGGCTTCGGCGGGATGGACACCGTGCGGTTCCGCGGGCAGGTGGCCCCTGGCGATCGGTTCGTCATCGTCGGCAAGACGCAGATCGTCACGCCCCGCCTCTCGAAGCTCCAGGCTCAGGGCTTCGTCGGTACCAAGATGGTCTTCGAGGGCATCATCCTCGGCATCCCAGTCTAGATGGGAACGCGACCATGACGGGCCTCGAACGCTGCCTTGCCGCCCTCCGCCGCGAGCAGCCCGACACTGTGCCGATCTGGGAGCTGATCGTCAACGAGCCGGTGATCCGCGCGCTCCACGGGCCGGGCGTCTCTTACCTCGATTTCTGCGAGCTCGAGGACCTCGACGGCGTGACGATCTTCGAGACCCAGCGCTTCGAGTCCCTCGACGCCGAGACGGTTCGCGACGAGTGGGGCATCGTCTGGCGCACCGATCCGGGCACAGGCATCCCCTATCGCATCGACGGCCCCATCCACTCGCCCGCGGACCTCGACCGCTACGTCCCGCCCGACCCCGACGCCGGCCACCGCCTCGAGGACCTCGCCGCCGCCGTCGCCCGCTTCGGCGGGCAGCGCTGCATCGTGTTCCTCAGCCACGACGCCTTCGAGTTCTCCCACTACCTCTATGGCATGGACCGTCTGCTCATGGCCTACGCGGTTGAGCCGGAGCTGGCCCATCGCCTGGCACGGATCGTCACCGACTACAAGCGGCGGGTCTGCGAGCGTGCCGCCGCCCTCGGCGCCGACGTGCTGCTCACCGGCGACGACTACGCCAACCGCAAGGCGCCGATCATGTCGCCCGCCCACTTCCGCGAGTTCTGTCTGCCCTATCTGCGGGAGATGGTCGAGGTCGCCCACGCCAGCGGCAAGCCCTTCATCAAGCACACCGACGGCAACATCTGGGCGATCCTCGACGACATGGTCGGCGCGGGCATCGACGCCATCGACCCGCTCGAGCCCATCGCCGCGATGGACATTGGCGAGGCCAAGGCCCGCTACGGCGACCGCATCGCGCTGTGCGGGAACGTCGATTGCGGCGAGCTGCTCAGCCGCGGCACCCCCGAGCAGGTGGTTGAGGCGGTGAAGGAGACGATCGCGAAGGCCAGCCCCGGTGGCGGCCACATCCTCGCCTCGTCCAACAGCATCCACCCCGCCGTCCGCCCCGAGAACTACCGGGCCATGCTCGAGGCCGGCCGCCGCTACGGCCGCTACCCCCTCGACGACGCGATGGTCGCTGCCTACCGCTCCCGCAGCTACATCGCCGCCTACGGCGGCTGACGCCGCCCGGCGGCCGGCGGCTCCGGCAAAACCCCTTGACCGGGCCGCGCGCTGCGCTATAATCCGGCCTCGGCGCCCGCGGTCGGCGGGCCGCCGCCGCATCTGCCTTGCCAAAGGAGCCGTCCGTGGCGCGCAAACGCATCCCCTACTCACACAAGGATCTGCACCGGCGGGGGCCCCAGCCGTCCTACCGCGGCAGGCACCTCGATCACATCGCATTCCCCCTCGGCGGCATCGGCACGGGCATGGTCAGCCTCGGCGGGTGGGGGCAGCTCCGCGACTGGGAGATCATGAACCGCCCGGCCAAGGGCTTCACCGTCCCCGACTCCTTCGTCACCCTGAAGGTGCGCCAGCGGGGCGCCGAGCCGATCACCAAGGTCGTCCAGGGGCCAGCGGGGGGCGACTACATCGGCGGGGGCGGCTCGATGCCGCGGCAGAGCGGCGAGGGCCTCCCCCACTTCCGCAAGGTCACCTTCAAGGGCCATTTCCCCTTCGCCACCGTCCAGTTCCGCGACCCCGGCGTGCCGGTCCGCGTCACCCTCGAGGCCTTCAACCCCTTCATCCCGCTCAACGCCGACGACTCGGGCATCCCCGTCGCCATCTTCCTCTACAAGCTCAGGAACGCCTCGCCGAAGCCCGTCTCGGCGACCCTCTACGCCAACCTGACGAACGTGGTGGGCCACCCCGACCCTGAGGGCCGGGTGAACGAGGCCCGCGAGAGCCTCGGCATCACGGGCCTTTACCTGACCACGAGCAAGCATCCCCGCAGCTCCCCGCGCTTCGGCTCCATGGCCCTGGTCACCACGTGGGAGGCGGCGGCGGTGTGGCCCCGCTGGATCGGCGGCCACGGCACGCTTGCCAAGTTCTGGGAGGCGGTGGCCTGGGGCGACGAGTTCCCCCCGCCCGCCGGCGATCTGCCGACGGGCACGGTCGCCGCCCACGTCGAGCTCCCTGCGAACAGCGAGGAGACGGTCCCCTTCCTCATCACCTGGCACTTCCCCGTCTTCGAGCACTGGCGCGCGTCGCGCTGTGAGGACGGCTGCGAGCGGCCGGCGACCTGGCGCAACTACTACGCCACCGTGTGGGACGATGCCTGGGACGTGGCCGAGTACGTCGTCTGCCACTACGACCGCCTCTACGACGAGACCCGCCGCTTCCACGACAACCTGTTCGCCTCCACCCTGCCGACCCACGTCCTCGACGCCGTCAGCTCCCAGCTCTCCATTCTCAAGAGCCCCACCTGCCTGCGGCTGGAGGACGGCACCCTCTACGGCTTCGAGGGCTGCACCGACACGAGCGGCTGCTGCGAGGGCTCGTGCACCCACGTGTGGAACTACGCCCAGGCACTCCCCTACCTGTTCCCCAGCCTCCAGCGCTCCATGCTCGAAGCTCATCTCACTTACTCGATGGCCGACGACGGCTTCATCCAGTTCCGCATGCCCCTCCCGCTCGGCACGAAGGCCAAGGCGGGCTTCCTCCCCGCCGCCGATGGGCAGAACGGCCTGGTGATGCAGGCCTACCGCGAATGGCTGATCTGCGGCGACCGCGCCTGGCTCGCCCGGGTATGGCCGAGGGTGAAGCTCGCCCTCGAGTTCGCCTGGAAGTACTGGGACGCCGACCGCGATGGCGTGATGGAGGGGGTCCAGCACAACACGTACGATCAGGAGTGGTGGGGCCCGAACACCATGACGGGCAGCCTCTACCTCGGGGCCCTGCGTGCCGGCGAGGAGCTGGCCCTCGCGGTGGGCGACACGAAGGCCGCCGCCGTCTACCGAAAGCTCTTCGAGAAGGGCTCCGCCTGGACCGACAGGCATCTGTTCAACGGCGAGTACTACGAGCAGCAGGTCAACCCCAAGGCCAACGACCTGTGGCCCGAGCCCTACCACAGCACCAACGACCGCGGGCGGGACGACAGGTTCCCCGGCTGGCCCCGCTGGCAGTTCGGCCAGGGGTGCCTGAGCGACCAGCTTATCGGCCAGTGGGTCGCCGCGATGCTCGGCCTCGGCTACCTCTATGACAAGCGCAACGTCCGCAAGGCCCTTAGGGCGATCTTCCGGCACAACTGGCGTCCCGACCTCTCCGACCACCCGTGCACGCTGCGCATCTACGCCGTCAACGACGAGGCGGGCCTCCTCATCGCGAGCTGGCCCCGCGGCGGGCGCCCAGGCTACCCCTTCTGGTTCGCTGACGAGGTGTGGTGCGGCATCGAGTACCAGGTCGCCAGCCACCTCATCTGCGAGGGGCTGCTCGAGGAGGGCCTGGCGGTGGCCAAGGGCGTCCGCGACCGCCATCGCGGCGACAGGCGGAACCCGTGGGACGAGTTCGAGTGCGGCCACCACTACGCCCGCTCGCTCGCCAGCTACGGCCTGCTGCTCGCCCTGAGCGGCTTCCGCTACTCGGCGCCGGAGCAGAGCGTCGGCTTTGCGCCGCGGCTCAACGCGCAGGACTTCCGCTGTTTCTTCAGCGTCGACGCCGCCTGGGGCCTCTACACCCAGAAGGTGGGGGAGGGGAAGACGGAACTGACGGTCCGCGTGGACTACGGTGACCTGCCGCTCGCCCGCGTCGTCACCCCGCTCATCAAGCGCAAGGCCACGGCGGTCCGCGCCGAACTGAGCGGGCAGGAGCGGGGCCTCGCCCTCCAGCGCGAGGCGGGCGGCTACGCCGTCGTCTTCGACCGCCCCCTCGTCGTTGCCCGCGGCCAGATACTCAAGATCAGCATCGAGTAGCGCTTCGCCGCGGACCTATGTGACCTATCGGACCTATGGGACCTATAGGACCTATGGGACCGGCGGGCGCGCGCCTCATGCCAGGCCGAGCGCCTCTATCAGCTTGCTGGCCTGCGTCTCCGCGTCGAAGCGGGCCTCGACCTCTGCCCTTGCCTGCTGCGCCCGCGCCATGGCTGCATCGGGGTCGTCGAGCACGGCCTGGATCGTCCTGGCGAGATCGTCGGGGTCACCGGGCTTCGCGATGAGGCCCGTCTCACCGTCGCGGACCAGGT
>CAZDNN010000360.1:0-6703 GCA_964506385.1 uncultured Planctomycetota bacterium | reverse complement strand
GTCCACCTCGTCGATGAACACGAGGGCCACCCCCGTGTCCGCCTCGCTCCGCGCCCGTGCGAAGAGCGCTGCGACGAGCCGCGACGACTCCCCGAACCACTTGCTCATCAGGTTCGAGCACTTGACGTTGAAGAACGTGGCGCCCAGCATCCGCGACGCCGCCGCGGCCAGCAGCGTCTTGCCCGTGCCCGGCGGGCCGTAGAGCAGCACGCGGTCCGCGTCGAGCGGCCGCACCCCCTCGGGCCAGCCGGCGCACAGCAGGCCGAGCGCGTACTTCAGGCTCTCCTTCGTCTCGTCCATCCCCGCAATGTCGTCCCACGTGACGGGCGAACGGAGGATCAGCTCGTCCACCGACGCGCGGTACTCGTCGGCGGCGGGAACGCTCTCGCGGGCGGGCCGCTCGGCGAAGACGGCCTCGCCGCGTGCCAGGCGCTCGGCCTGCTGGCGGCGGCCGTTGGCCTTCTGAAACAGGCGGACGCGGTCCACCTGTGCCAGCTCGCGCTTGGCCTGTTCTTCGAGATAGCGCGCGGCGGCGCGCAGGGCGCGGGCGGCGCCGGGCAGGTCGCCGGCGGCCTCGAGGCGCCGGGCCTCCCGCTCCTGGCGGAGTGCCGCGTCGGCCAGCGCCCAAGCGTACATCTCGGCGTCACCCATCGCGGTCGCCTCCTCGGCGCGGGCTGATGTCAGATCTCGACTTCGGCCAGCGGCTCGCCGACCCGCTCGTCGTCGGGTGCGACGGACAGGCCCTCGCGGACCCGCAGGGCGCCCTCCGTGTCGCCGCGCTGCTCACGGGCGGCCATCTCGACGAGCGCCCGCTCCGTCTCGGTCGGCACCTCGCGGACGTCGGGGCCGCCGCCGATGCCGGTGCGGACGCCCGCCAGCTTCGCCTCGATCCGCTCCTGGACCATCTCGAACGAGATGCTGCTGTCCTCGAGCCACGCGCCGAGCTGGTCGTCTTCGAGCGCCGCGGCCACGTCCTGAAGCACGACGCCCACACCCTCGGGGAGCTGGGTGTCGATCTCCACGACGACCGTCTCGCACATGAAGAGGGCCTTGGCCACGTGGTCGAGGCGTCGGTAGTACTGGGCGAGCTTCAGGCGGTTGAGATCCAGCTTCTGCGCCGCGCGGCGGCGGCGGCGCCCGGCGCCCTCGTGGGCGGCCTGGGTGCCCTGCTGGATGAGCCAGTCGCGCTCCTTCTCGAGCTTCGCCACGCGGTACTCGAGGGTGCCCTCCTGCTCGCGCAGGTGGGCTACCAGGCGCCGCAGCTCGTGGCGCTTGCGCTCGGCGTTGAACCGCCGGCTCTTCAGGATGCCCAGGAGCCGCCGGAAGATGCTCTCCTGCTGCTTCGCCGCCATCGTCGCTCTCCTTTCTCAGTGGCTGGTGCCGGGGCGCTTAGACCGCGATCCGGTCCGCGCGACGCGGCGCCTCGGCCACCTCGGGCTCAGTCAGGTCGGGCGTCAACCCACGTGCCGCCGCGAGGTCGCCGCGTCCCTCGCGCTCGAGGGCGCGGAGGACGGCGAGGGTCTGCTGTCGTTGTGCGCGCTCGCGACGGTGGAGGAATCGGCTCTCGGCTGCGGCCTCGAGCTCTGCCTCGGCCACCGCCGCGGCGGCAGGCTCGGGGGGCAGCGCGGCGCGTGCGGCTTCGACGTCGTCGCGGGCCGCACGCTCGTCGCTGTGGGCGGCCTCGTAAGCGTCGCGGGCCGAGCGCTCGTCGTAGCGCGCGCGCTCCAGCGCGTCGGCGTCGCCCGACGCCTCGGCCTCCGCCAGGGTACGCTGGGCGGCCACCCAGCGGGCGCGGGCCCCGATGCTCCGGCGCTCGGCCATCTGTCGGGCCAGCAGCGCGCGGGCCAGGCGCTCGCGGGGGGTCTCCTCCGCCCTGCGGCCGCAGAGGCCGCGAAGCCACAGCCAGAGTCTGCGCAGTGCGTTCATCGCTCTCACCTCGTCTTTCGCTCTACGAATCGCCTGCCGTCCGACGTGCGGCCGAGCCGGTATCGCGCGTCGGGCTCTGAGCACACCACTTCGAGCAGCCGCTCGCCGACCGCCGTGGGCAGGCCGAGCCGCTCGATCGCGATGTCCAGCGACAGCAGGCCGTCGCGCCGCAGGGTCGCGTCGGCGTCCAGGCGCTCGACGCACCACGCGAGGCGGCGCTCCAGGCTCATCGGGGTCAGGCACAGCCACGTGTGCCAGCCGAACTCGCCGCCGAGCAGGTCGCACCACAGGTCCTCGCCTGTCCCGGGTGCCGCGCGGCAGAGCAGCACGCGGTGGCCCTCCCGCGCGAGGGCCCGGTGCTCGACCGACGGCGGCCAGCCCGCCGGTGCGAAGAGCCCGACCAGGCACGGCACGTCGTCCGCAGGCAGCGACGCCAGGTAGTTCGCGACCTCTTCGCCCTCGCGCCCGAGCGGCAGGTAGCCCGCCTCGCGCAGGCACTGCCAGGCGGCGAAGCTCTTGACGAGCACGCGGAGCACGGTCTTGCGGCCCCGCGCGATCCGCGCCCGGACCTCGCCGTTAGCGGGCAGGGCGCCGAGGGTCTCGGGCTCCGCCCGGCCCTGGAGCGCGCGGTCCCGCACGAGACGCGCCTCGTCCTGGACGGCGACGGCCACACTCCCCGCCGGCCGGCTGCCGAGGACCTTGGCCGCCAGGTCGGCGCCGTAGCGCTCGAGCTGGGCGCGCACGCCGCTCAGGAAAGCCGCCTCCTGTGCGCGGGCCACCTGCCAGCGTTCGACGAAGGCCGGCCGGGGCGGCAGCACGATACGCGCCACTGGCAGCGGGCCATCCGGCTCTCGCGCTGCCCACGGGGCGACGTCCTCCAGGTAGCTGGTGAAGAAGCGCTCTGTCCCGGGAGCACCCTGGCGTTCGCCGGGGGCCTGCTGCCCGAAGTGTCGGAGGAGGGCTGGCACGCGCGGGACACCGGCGCCGACCCGTTCGGGGCCTTCGCCGTGGGGGTCGGCGGCGGTGGCCTGGAGTGCCTCGACGATGGCCGCCGCACCGGGCGGTTCGTCCCCGGTGCGCAGGTGGCCGATGGCGAGGGCGCAGACGCCGCTGACAAGGGCCGTCGCCATGGACGTCCCCGAGTAAGCGAGGCGCAGGCCGAGGGGGTCGGCGGGCTCGGCCGTGCAGCAGCCGGCTCGCGGCGCGAGGATACGCACGCCGGGGGCCGCCACGGTGGGCTTGACGCCCGTGAAGGCGGGGTCGGCCGTCGGGCCTCCACTGCTGAACGGTGCGCAGCGCTGGTCGAGACCCACTGCGGCGACGGTGACGGCGCCGGGAGCGTCGCCGGGCACGCTGAGGGAGCCCTCCCCCGCCTCACCGTCGTTGCCGGCCGCGACGCAGCACAGGATGCCGCGGGCCGCCGCGGCCGCGATGGCCTGGCTCTCGAGGGAGCGGCCGTCCGTCGGCAGGTCGCGGCTGCCCAGGCTGAGGTTCAGGACGTCCACGCCGAGTTCGATGGCCCGGCCGATGCCTTCGAGCAGGACGCGGGTGGTGGAGCCTGCGGGGTCGTAGACCTGGATGTCGATGAGCCGCGCGAAGGGCGCGACGCCGGCGAGGCCCACGGCTCCGCCGAGCGGCAGCCCGGCGATGATGCCTGCCACGTGCGTGCCGTGGCCGACGGGGTCCACTGGCCCGAGCTGACTCGGCGACAGGTCGATGTGCTCCTCGATACGCCCGGCCAGCGCGGGGTGCGCCGCGTCGATGCCGGAGTCGATGACGGCGACGCGCACCGAGTCCCGCTCGACCCGCAGCCCCTTCGGCATGGCCTCGCCGCCGAGCATTGCGCGGTGCATGGCCATCAGCGGCCCGACGGCCGGCGCCGACTCGCCGCCGCAGGGACGCACCGGCTCGATGGTGCGGTCGCCGTCGCCCAGCAGCTCGACGCCGGGTACCTGCCCGACCCAGTCGAGCAGCCCCGGGAGCGGCGGGATGGGGATGGCCAGCATGCCGAGGGGCTTGAGGAATCGGTTGCGCCGCGACGCGACGGCCTGGGCGAGGCCCGCCTCGGCCAGCTCCCGCTCGACGGCTTCCGCCCTCGCCGCGTCGCCGCAGGAGACGACCAGCGAGGCCCACATCGGCTCGGGCAGGCTTGCGGCCGCCATCTCCAGCAGCCGTTTCGCGTCCGCCGCCGAGCCGACGTGCTGCGCGGCGAGCTGCTGCACCGGGGTCGGCGACGCCACGCCAGGGGCGGCCGCCGCGCCGTTGCAGGCGAGGGTTCTCAGCGCCGTCAGGTCGCCGCGCTGGGCGGCGCGGGCGAATGCCTCGTAGCGCTCGCGCAGGCCCTGCTCGATGGCGGCTCTCATGGCGCGTCCTCCGGCCCTGCGCCCCAGAGCTCGAGCGACCCGTCCGCCTGCACGAGGCGAACGGCGGGACACGCCAGCACGGCCTCCAGCTCCTCGGCCGTCGGCTCGACGGCTGCGACCGGCGGCATTCCGGGCACGGGCCTCCGCCAAGCCGCCTCGACGAGAACGGGTGGGAGAGGCGCCTCGCCCGGCGCGTCCACAAGCTGCACGAGCAGGCGTGGCAGCCGCGCCGCGTCGCCCTCCTCGGCGAGCCGCGCGCGGCAGAGCCGCCGCTGGGCGTCGCCCAGGCGAAGCTTCGGGTGGCTCAGCAGCGTGTCGATCCGACTGGCGTCCATCGCCTGGGCCTTTCCTCTGGCGGGGCGACTGCGTGCGTTCACTGTTGGAGACGCGGCTCGGGCCCGCCGTTTTTCACTTTGTGGCGGGAAATCGGCGCGGGCTCAGAGCCTGCGGACGTGCTCGATGATGAGTTCCTGCATGACACAGCCGTCGCCGACCAGGGTCTCGGTGATGTGGCGGTAGCTGGGGCCGCCGCCGCCCGGGACGAGCCGTCGCGCGACGGCGTGGGCAGCGGAGCGCCGGCGCAGGGCGCCGATACTCCCACCCTCGAAGAGCTCGGCGAGGAGCGTGTCCAGCGGGTCCAGCGAGGCGACGACGACGAGACGCTCGATGCCGGGGTTGGGGTCGAGGCGCCAGTAGGGCTTCTCCGGCGTCCTGCGGCTGGTGCCGGGCCAGCGGACGGTCTCGCCGGCGCGCTGGCGATGCTCGCGGTCGATGCCCACGAGGTCGTCGCGATCGGGGAGCAGGCACTGCCAGCGCCCCGTCGAGCCTCTGCACAGGATGTAGACCCAGGCGTCGCGGGTCACGGTGACGGCGACGTCGAGCCACGTGCCCGTCGGCAGGGTGGCGACGGGGCCGAGCCTGGGGTGGAGTGTGCCGCTGGCGTCGAGGGCGCGCCATGCGACGGTCAGGCCGAGGGGCCGCTCGAGGGCGGCCTCGGCGGGCTGGCAGAGCAGACGTAGCGTCTCGCTGAGGCCCTCGACCTTGACGCCGAGCGCCGCTGCGGTGGCGGACAGCCCGTCGAGGGCCTCAGCATCCTCTCTCGGGCCTTCGGAGACGGCCGCACGGAGCGCGGCGGCGGCGCCCGCCACCTCATCGAGCCGCGCCCCCATATCTGCGGCCTCCTCCTGCATGGCCTCGGCCTCCTCGGGCGGCTGCGGCGCCCCGCCCTGGCGTGCCGCGGCCACGGCGGCTTCTGCCCTGGCCCTGGCCTCGAGCAGGCGGTACTCCTCGGTGACCTTGCCGAGCACGAGGCGGATGCGCGCCTCGGCGACACGGAGAGCGTTGAGCTGCTCGGCCGTGGCTGCCTCGCCCTGGATCCTGTGGAGCGTGGCCTCCGTCTCGGCGGCCTGGAGCCGCCGGGCACTCTCCTCGCGCTCCCGCGCCCGTGCAGCCGTCGCGGCGCGCGCATCGGCCAGCAGACGCTCGTACTCCTCCTGGCGGACAGCCTCGTGGGCGTCCCGCTCGGGGGACTCGACGGCGTGGACCTTCAGCTCATCGGTAAACATGAAGAGGCCGTCGCGGCTCAGCGCCGCCCGCACGTCGTCGCGCCGCACGAAGCCCTGAACCGCCTCGGCGAGGGCCGCGGTGCGCGTCCGCACATCCGAGTTGACCCCCTCGACGACCCGCAGGAGCGCGGGGCCGAAGCACAGCCAGCAACTGTCGCGGAGCCGGCGCAGGAAGCCGGCTTCGCCCGCCGCCGCCTGCTCGTCCTGCGTCAGGGGGTGGTCGGCGCCCCGGTCAGTGCCGACGAGAGCGCCGCGGAGCCAGAGGCTCACGGTGCCCGCGTAGCCGTCGGCGAAGTGGCAGCCCTCGAGCGACAGGAGCGCCTGGAACTCGCGCGGGGCCAGCAGGGCCCGGTCGCCCGGCCCGCGGAGGCTCACCAGCTCGTCGAGTGCCCCTGCCGGCGCGTGCAGCCACACCCGCCCCTCGCGACGGACCAGCGCCACCTGAAGCGGGCCGACGGCCAGCTCCCGGGGGCCGCGGCCCAGCAGGCCGGCAGCCGGCAGATCCTCATAGCGCACGAGGCGCGGACGCGGGTCCACCTCGTGCACGATCATCCTGGGAGTCGTCTTCGCCATCGATGCCTGCCTCGCGTCGCAAGGCGCGCCGCTGCCCGTATGGGCCGGCGCCGCCCTCATCCTGCCAGACGCGCGGGCGACCGCGCCTATTTCAGGGAATCTGAGAAAGCGCCTGGCCACCAGCCATCGTATCGCGGGCTGAGCCCGCAGCCCAAGAGGAAAACTCGCGCTGGGCACACGAGAGAACAAAGCCAACTCCGTTGGTTTTGTTCGTCTCCTCCAAGGGGCCGCGAGCATCCCGTGCCGACGGAAAACGAGGCGTACGGGATCGACCGC
>CAZDNN010000359.1:0-6723 GCA_964506385.1 uncultured Planctomycetota bacterium | reverse complement strand
CTCGCGCTCCTCGGCCTCGGCGCCCTGGCACTCGTCCGCAGGCGCAGGAAGTAGGCACGGCCCGCGCACGCGCAACACTGGGGAGAGCCCCGCACGAGGGCTCTCCCCAGTTCCGTTCTCCGGGAGGAGGACCGGGCAGCTCATCGGCGCGCGGCTCGGCGGGAGCCTCGCCCTCCCAGATCCCACAGGTGATGGGAAACCGGATCAATCGCCCGGCTTGTCGTAAGGGAGCACCTTGGCCTGGATGCGGCCGAAGAGGGCGACGATGCGGAAGAGCTGGTCGGCACCGCCAACGGCGAACTTGATGTGGGTCGCGTCGGCGACGTCCTGGCCGAGGGTGGGGTCCACGGCGAGCCAGCGGCCGACCCAGACCTCGGGCCAGGCGTGGTAGTAGAGCCCCTCCCCGCCCTCGATCGCCGTCACCCCCGCCACCTCGCGGGCGGGGATGCCCGCCGCCCGACAGAGCGCGACGAAGAGCACCGTGTGCTCCGTGCAGTCGCCCTGCCTGGACTCGAGCGTCTCGACGGCGTTGCTGAGCGCCGCGGTGCCAACCTTGCGGATGTTCTGGTAGACCCAGCGGTTGATCTTCTGCGCCGCCTGGTAGCTGTCGCGCTCGTCGCCGACGATCTCGGCGGCGAGCTTGCGGACCCGCTCGTCGGCGCTCTGGGCGAAGATCGTCGGCGCGAGGTCAGCGGCGAACTTCTCCCTGTCCACAGGCAGCGCCGCCGCCGTCTTGGCGTCGAAGGCGGGGACGTTGATGGCGACGACCTGGCTGCCGTCGGCCTGCCTTGTCCACGCCTGGCGGCCGTCGTCGAGCAGGAGCTTGGGATCGTCAATGCCGCTGAGTTGGAACCGCAGGCGGCGGAGGCCCGCGACCTGCTTCGGATGCGGCTTGAGGGGCACGCATCCCATGCGGATGAGGTCGCTCGAGTACTTGACGTCCTTGGCCACCTTCTCCGGCTCGAGGCGCAGGGTGAACATCTGGCCGACGGTGAGCTCGACCGCCGTGCCCTCGGCGTCCACGAACGTGTCGGAGCGGATGCCCATGGCGGGCAGGCTCATCTCGATGACGGCGACCTTCGTGGCCACGCCGTTGAAGGTGATTTCCTTGCGGGCCTTGAGGGTGAGGACGCCCTCGAACTCCTTTTGCATGGTCGGCTCGAACTGGCGGATGGTCACGCTGTCGCCGATCTTCGCGTCGGCGGTCGCGAGGCGGTCGGCGGCGATGGCGTCGCGGAGCGACTCCTTCGGGGCGGGGAGCTCCTTGGTGCTGGTGAGGCCACCCATCTGCGAGGTCAGGACGAGCTTGTCGCCGCGCACGGCGGCGGAGACGGCCACGTCGCTCGCCTGGGTGAAGAAGCGGGTGGAGACGCTATGGAGCGGCCCGTCGCGCAGGTAGACGCGGCTCTCGTCGATCCGCAGGTCCTGCCGCTGGCCGAGTGCGGTGATCTTGATGCGGGCGCGGAGCTTGAACTCGATGGCGCGCTTGCCGCCGGCGTCGGCCTCCAGGGTCTCCATGAGCGCGTAGCCGGACTTCTCGCCCTGGATGTAGATCCCGTACCAGTGGCTCTTGCCCACCAGCCGCGCGAGCGACGCCTGGTAGTCGTCGGCGGCGCCCGAGGCCGTGGCGAGTGCGAGGCAGAGGAAGACGGCGTGGCGAAGCGGCTTCACGACGTGTTCTCCATGGCATCGAGCCGTTCGAGGACGCTGCGCTGGAGGTCGGGCGCCGGGGCGAGGAAGCGCTCGGCGATGGCGCGGGGCGAGCCGCGGTAGGCCTCGAAGCGGAAAGTCAGCAGCGCCTCGGTGACCGAGACGCGGGCCAGCGCCCAGCCGTCTGGCCACGCGACGCGGACACCGTCGAGCCGGAGCACCTCGCCGTGGGCGCCGGCGGCCAGCTCGTCCAGGCGGCTCCCGCCGTCGCCCCGGCCGTAGGGGACGCGGACGTCGGGGGTGATGGCGTAGCGGGGCATGGCGTCCACGACGGCCGAGAGTGGCCGGCCGGCGTCTCTGGCGAGCTCGGCGATGCGGAGGATGCTGTAGAGGCCGTCGTCGCCGCCGTCGAGCTCGCGGTAGAAGAAGTGGCCGCTGAGCTCGCCGCCGAAGCGCGCGCTCTCCTGGATCATTCGCGTCTTGATGAAGGCGTGGCCGGAGCGCTCGAGCAGCGGCTCGGCGCCCCTGGCCTCGATGGCGTCGAGGACGGCGCGGGAGCACTTGATGTCGCACACCGCCCTGTCTCCGGGGCCGAGGACGCGCTGGGCGAGCAGGATGATGCTCTGGTCGCCGGTGAGGGAGCGGCCGCGGTCGTCCACGACGGCCACGCGGTCGCCGTCGCCGTCGAGTGCAACGCCGAGCGGGGCGCCGTGGGCGGCGACGGCCTCGCGCAGCGCCGTAAGGTTCTCCGGCACCGAGGGGTTGGGCGAGCGGTTGGGGAAGGTGCCGTCGGGGGTGCAGAAGAGCTCGACTGGGTCGTAGCCGAGGCGTCGGAGCACGCGGGGCGCCAGGTCGGCACAGGCGCCGTTGCCGCAGTCTAGGACGAGGCGGAAGCCGTCTCCCGGCTTGGCCTCTGCGCAGAGGAAGGCGGTGTAGTCGCCCTCGACGGAGATGCGCTCGACGCCGCCGTGCCCGCCGGCGAATCGGCCTGAGGCGGCGACCTGCGCGAGGCGCGCGATCTCGTCGGGCGTGACGGGCATGTCGCCGAGGCAGAGCTTCAGCCCGTTGTGGCCGGGCGGGTTGTGGGAGGCGGTGACGATGGCGAGGCCGTCGGGCCGGTGACGCCGCGCGGCGAAGTAGGCGACGGGGGTCGGCACTGTGCCGAGGTCGGCGACGTGGCAGCCTGTGGCGGCGAGGCCCTCGATGAGGGCGGCGCGGAGGCTTGGCGTGCTGGGCCGCACGTCGCCGCCGACGATCGCCCTGGGCGCGGCAGCGCGCTCGCGGAGGAGCGTGCCCATGGCGCGGCCGAGGTCGGCGAAGAGCTCTTCGTCGAGCTCGTCGGGGTAGATGCCGCGGATGTCACAGGCCTTGAAGATGCTCATAAGGGCGGGCAGGCTGGCCGCGCGCCGCAACGGCCGCCGGCTACAGGCTCTCAGGCTGCTCGGGCGCGTCGCTCGGGCCGTTCCCGGCGCCGTCGCCGGGGTTCGCCGCAGCCCCGGGGACATCGGGCTGTGGCGCCGGGGCGCCGTGGGTGTTCTGGCGCTCGATGGTGCCCCCCTGCATGAGGACATTGACCTCCTCGCCGGTGATGGACTCGTACTCGAGGAGGGCATCGACGATGCGGTGGACGGCGTCGCTGTGCTGGTCGAGGAGGTCAATGGCGCGCTGGTAGCATTCGTCGATGATGCGCCGGACTTCCTCGTCGATGATGACCGCGGTGGCGTCGCTGATGCTCTTGACCTTGGCGATCTCGCGGCCGAGGAAGAGATGCTCCTCGCCCTCGGTGTAGCTCATGGGCCCGAGCCGGTCGCTCATGCCCCATCGGCAGACCATGGCGCGGGCGAGCTTGGTGGCGCGTTCGAAGTCGCTCTGTGCGCCCGACGTGATGTCCTCGCAGAAGAGCTGCTCGGCCGCGCGCCCGCCGAGCAGCGAGACGATCTCGCCGAGGATGCGGTTGCGCGGCATGATATAGCGGTCCCGCTCGGGCAGGAACATGGTGGCGCCGAGCGCCATGCCCCTGGCGACGATGGAGACCTTGTGGATGGGCTCGACCTCGGGGAGGAGCTGGGAGACGACGGCGTGTCCGGCCTCGTGGACGGCGGCGAGGTGCTTCTCCTCCTCCGCGATGATACGGCTCTTCCTCTCGGGACCCCAGAGGACCTTGTCGCGGGCCTCTTCGAGCTCGGCCATGGTGACGGCGGGCAGATTGCGCCGCGCGGCGAGGAGGGCGGCCTCGTTGAGCAGGTTCTCCAGGTCGGCGCCGGAGAAGTAGGGGGTGCCGCGCGCGATCATCGCGAGGTCCACCTCGTCGGCGAGCTTGACCTTGCGGGCGTGGACCCGCAGGATGGCCTCGCGGCCCTTGACGTCCGGGCTGTCCACGACGACGCGGCGATCGAAGCGGCCGGGGCGCAGGAGCGCGGGGTCGAGCACGTCCGGGCGGTTCGTCGCGGCGATGAGGATCACCCCAGCGTCCGTCTCGAAGCCGTCCATTTCCACAAGGATGGCGTTCAGGGTCTGCTCGCGCTCGTCGTGGCCCCCGCCCAGGCCCGTGCCGCGCCGGCGCCCGACGGCATCGATCTCGTCGAGGAACACGATGCACGGGGCGTGCTCCTTGGCCTGACGGAACAGGTCGCGCACCCGCGAGGCGCCCACGCCGACGAACATCTCGACGAAGTCCGAGCCGCTGATGCTGAAGAACGGCCGCGCCGCCTCCCCGGCGATGGCCTTCGCCAGCAGAGTCTTCCCGCTCCCAGGCGGCCCCACGAGAAGCACGCCGCAGGGGATCCGGCCGCCGAGGCGGCTGAACTTCTCGGGGTTGCGCAGGAACTCGATGATCTCCATGACCTCCTGCTTCGCCTCGTCGATCCCCGCCACGTCGTCGAAGGTCACCCGCGTCTGCTCCGGCGTGGCAACCTTGGCCTTGCTGCGGCCGAAGCTGAAGACCCCGGAGCCGGTGCCCCGGAGCTGGCGCATGAGCATCCAGTAGAGCAGAACGAACAGCAGCATCCAGGGGAGCATGTTGACGAGGTTGAGGAGCAGGGTGCTCGGCTTCTCGAAATCGATCTGCACCTGCTCGGCGTCGGGCTTCCCGGCGTTGTACGTGTGGATCTCCCGCGTGAAGTCGTCCACGACGTCGGGGTAGATGGAGACGGAGAACTCGGTGTCGGGGAACTTGTCCTGGGGGGCACCCTCGCGGAGCTTGACCTTGAGGGTCTCGCCCTTGACCACGACGGCCTTGACCTGGCCGTGGCGCACGGCCTCGAGGATCTGGTCGTAGGAGGGGCGGGTCTTGCCGAAGGCGGCGCCCATGCGCTCGGGCGCGAGGCTGACGATCAGGATGATCGCCGCCACGAGGATGAGCCAGATGAACAGGCCGCGCCCGCGTCCGAAGCGCGGGTGCTCCTCGTCGCCGTTCGGCTCGCCGGGCCGGCGATTGCGGTTGTCATCCGCCACGGGCTCGTGCCTCCGTCGCGCGCGCCGGCCACCGCTCGAACGCCAGGCTCACCACCCGACGCGCCAGCTCACGCACCAGCTCGTCGCGGGCCATCCGCTCCGTCTCGCCGCTGCGCAGGCGGAACTCGACGCGGCGGGTGATCCGCGAGCCCTTCCAGTACGCCACGTTCCTCCGTCGGTCCTGCATCTGCACGTTCACGTACAGCCGGTGACGCATCTCGTTCCGCTGCTCGGGGCGATCGCGGTCCAGGTCCCCGTCGCCGTCCACATCGCGGTCCCGCTCGTCGTGCCTGGTGCTCATGCGGCGCCGGACCTCGCGGCTGAGCTCGTCGATCTCGCCCGTGATCACCAGGTCGGCCTCGGCGGGCGGCGCGGCGCGCAGCCGCGTCTTCGCGTGGATCTCGCGGACCAGGGCCTGGGTGAACTCGAAGTCGAGGTTGCGCTCGAGCGTCTTGTTGGTGAAGGTAGCGACGCTGAAGGTGCGGATGTGCTCCGGCACAGGGAAGCCGGCGCGGTAGCCGCAACCGGCGCAGGCGAGGAGGGCGGCAGCAGCCAGCAGTTTCTTCATGATGGCTACTCCTCGGCCCTGGCCGCGCGGATCTCAGCGATGATGCGCTTGGCCCGGCCGGCGAACTCCGACTTGGGGTACTTCGCGACGACGGCCTCCATGTACCGTGCGGCGCCGCCGAGGTTGCCCTGGCGCACGAAGAACAGGCCAGTGGCGTAGTCGCCGTGTGCCAGGAGGTCCCGCATTTCGGCCATGCGGCGCGCCAGCTCCTCGTCGCCGGAGACGCGGGAGAGGATTTCGAGCTCGCGGCGGGCCTGCTCGGCTGGGGCCGTGTCGTAGGCGGCCTCGTTGCTCATGCGGTAGCTGCACAGCGCGCGGCTCACGCGCGCGCGCAGGCCGAGCGGGCTGTTGGGGTACTGGCGGAGCAGGCGGCCGTACTCGTCGCGGGCCTCCTCGTAGCGGGCAGCGCGCATGTAGGCGTCGGCGATCGTCAGCACCGCATCGTCGGCCAGCGGGCCGAAGGGCGCCCGCTCGACCACGCGGTTCAGCACATTCACCCCCTCGGACAATCGCGACAGCCGCGTCAGATAGAGGTCCAGCTCGGCGCGGGTCAGGCTGTCGCCGATCTTCACCTCGCGGCGGAGGACGCCGGTGCGGTGGCGCGAGCGGGGGTAGGCGTCGAGCATCTTCTCGCAAGCCTCGTACGCGCTGATGTACTGGGTCTGCTCGATCAGCCCGTCGATGAGGACGAGGTACGCCTCCTCGGCGGCCTCGCTGTCGCCATGCCGCCGGATCACGCGGCGGGCGAGGCTGACCGCGCGCTCGTAGCCCTTCCGGTCGAAGGCCTTGCGGGCCTCGGCGAGCATCTCCGACGGCTCGTCGGCGACGGCACGCCCGCCGGCCAGGCATGTTGCCGCGGCCAATGCCGCAGCCCATCGCATCCCTGCTCGCATCGAGAGGTCCATAGGGAGCCTGCACCAAGGGAATGTCGCTTCACAGCCAGTATACCGACGCCCCCACCAAAAGTCAACGCCGCCCACCGCCCGGAGTCTGACCTCGGATGTTGGGGTTCCTTCTCCACTCGTCCTCGTCGTCGTCGTCGTCCTCGTCGT
>CAZDNN010000358.1:0-6767 GCA_964506385.1 uncultured Planctomycetota bacterium | reverse complement strand
GGCGTCGGCGGCCTGGGCAGCGAGGTCGGCGACGGCGGCGTTCATCGCCTCGACGAAGGCGGCGGTGGTCTGGGCCTTGGCGGGCCGGGTGACGGCGATGCGGCGCGCGAGGAGCGCGCGGTCGCGCTCCGCCACCTTGACGACGAGCTCGATCTCGCACGCCGCGCTCCACTGGGTCTTCTGCCGCACCTGGTCGAAGCAGGTGAGGCGCCCCTCGACGAAGACATCGGCCCGGCGCACGAGCCGGTCGTCGGCGACCACGCAGGTCACGCAGGCACCGGCCAGGCCGCGGCGGACGGCACGGGTGACCATCTCGGCGGGCGACTCGACCCAGCGCTCGTACTCCAGGTAGCTCACCGTCAGGCCGTCGCCGCGAATGAGGATGCGCTCCTGGTAGCGCGAGGCGGAGTCGAAGGCGCGGACCGCGAGCGACAGGTCGGGCGGCGTCCGGTCCGGCGCCTTCGGCGGCTCCGGCTCGATGTTGTAGTAGGTGATCTCGTTGCCCGTGCGGTCCGGCAGCAGGCAGCCGGGGAGGGAGGCGGCGAGCGCCAGGGCGAGCAGCAGGTCAGGCCAGTTGCGCTTGCCGATAGCCGATAGCCGATTGAGGGGCATTGATATGATCTCCGACCGAGGGGGTGGGCTCACTTGCGCTGCGGCTCGGGCTTGCCGCGGATGATGGAGGAGGGGTCTCGCTCGAGGTAGTTGATGAGGCTGCGTGCGGACTTGAGGGTGCGTTCGAGCTCGTCGAGGGTGCGAGTGACCGAGCGTTCGACGTTGTCGAGGGATTGGCGGAGGTCGTTGCGGGTCTGCGCGAGGGTGCCCGCGGCCTCGGTGATGCTGTCGGCGGCGGTGCCGACGCTCTTGGCCGCGGTGCTGAACGACTTCCCGGCGGCAGGGAAGTCGATCTCCCCGAACTGCTTGTCGGCCTTGGCGAGGATGCTGTCGATATGCTCGAGGGAGGAGCCGAAGGTCTTGCGGTGCTGCTCGACGACCTGATTGACGTTCTGGACGAGAGTCTTGGTGTCATCGACGGCCTTGTTGAGGCGTTCGAGGGAGGCATTGATGTTGACGGTGGTCTTGGTGAGCTCGTCGCTGCCGCGCTTGACGGCGCCTTCGAGCTGGGTGGAGAGCGTGCCGAGGTCGCCGCGCAGCTCCCGGAGGCCGGCGTCCGTGCTCTTGAGCACGCGGTCCACGTCCTTTATGATCTGCCCGACGTCGTCGGGGCGGATGCGTGAGAGGGTGGCGTCGAACCGCTCGACAGCGCTGCTGAGGTTGTCCACCGTCTTGCCGATGCGCTCGGGCTCGATGGCGGCGAGGGTCTGGTCGATCCGGGTCATGACGATGGAGAGCTTCTGGAGGGCCTGCGGGACACTGGCCTCGGCGACCGCGATGAGCGAGGGCTCGGTGGGGATCAGGCTCCCGGCCGGCAGCGGCGGCTGGTGCTTGTCGGCGGGGTAGAAGAGGTCCACGGCGATGGGGCCGAAGACCGTCTCCATCGTGAGCTTGGCGTGGACGCCTTCCCGCACGACGATCTTCCGCGGCTCGATCCCGATCTTCACGCAGACGATGTGCTCCTGGTTGATCACCAGGTCGGTCACCTCGCCGACCGGCACCCCCTGGTAGGTGACCTTCGAGCCCTCCGTGAGCCCGGACACAGGCTCCTGGAACTCGAGGCGGTAGCCCTTGAGATCGGTCCTGCGCACGCCGATCAGGGCGACGAGCACGATGACCAGGAGCGCGGCGGCGATGGTCAGGAAGGCCCCAACCTCGATCTTCTGGCGTCGCGTAGCCACGGCTTGCTTCCCTCTCTAGTCAGTGGCGCCGAGGGCCCCGTCGGGCTCTCGGCGGAAGAACTGGCCGACCCGCGGGTCAGCCGCGGCGCCGACCCCGTCGAGCGGGCCGAGGAATACAATGCGGGCGTCGGCGAGCATGAGCGCGCGGTCGGCGATGGTGCGGATCGAGTCCAGCTCGTGGGTCACGACCACGATGGTGATGTCGAGGATGTTGCGGAGCCCGAGGATCAGGCGATCGAGGCCCGCGGCCGTCACCGGGTCGAGGCCAGCCGAGGGCTCGTCGAAGAAGACCAGCTCGGGGTCCAGCGCCAGCGCCCGCGCGAGCGCCACCCGCTTGCGCATCCCGCCGCTCAGCTCGCTCGGCATCTTGTGCACCGCGTCGGCGAGGCCCACGAGGCTCAGCTTCATCCGCACCAGGCCAGGGATCAGCGCCGCGTCGATGCCCCGCTCGCGCATGGGCAGCGCCACGTTCTCACCCGCCGTCATCGAGCCGAAGAGCGCGCTCGACTGGAAGGCCACGCCGAACCGACGCCGCAGCGCGTCCAGCGCGTCCTCATCCATCCGCGTGATGTCCTGCCCGAACAGCCGCACCGAGCCGCTCGCGGGCCTCTGGAGGCCGATCAGGTGGCGCAGCAGCGTCGTCTTCCCGCACCCGCTCCCGCCCAGGATCACGAGCACCTCGCGGCGCCGCACGTCGAAGCTCACCCCATCGAGCACCGTCGTCTCGCCGTAGCGAGCCACCAGGCCCTCGACCTCGACCACTGGGGTGGCGTGTCGCGTGTCGGGTGTCGCGTGTCGAGGGGTCACGCTATGCGGCTCTCTCTTCTCACGCATCACGAATCACGAATCAGGCATCGGTCATCAGACGAAAAAGAAGATGGTCGCGAACACCATGTCGGTGACGACGATGAACGTAATGTCCATGACGACCGATCGCGTGGTCATCAGGCCCACGCCGCGCGCGCCGCCCTCGACCCGCAGGCCGTTGTGGCAGGCCACCAGCCCGATGATGACCGCGAAGAGCAGGCTCTTGAACAGGCCTTGGCAGAAGTCGCCGATGGCGGCCGCGTCGGCCATGTGCTGCCACCAGCGGGCCGGCGCCTGGCCGAGCACGGTCAGCCCCACCGCCGCGCCGCCGGCGTTCCCCGCCACGTTGGCCAGCACCGTGAGCGCCGGCAGCGCGAGGGCCAGCGCCCAGAGCTTCGGCGCGATGAGGAACCGCGCGGCGTTCACCCCCATCGAGCGAAGCGCGTCGAGCTCCTCCTGGACCTTCATCGTCGCCAGCTCGGCCGTGATCGCCGCGCCGGTGCGGGCCGACACGATCACCGCGGTGAGCACCGCTGCCAGCTCCCGCGCGAAGGCGATCACCACCAGGTCCGCCACCCAGATCGACTGGCCGAAGCGGTCGAGCTGCGCGGCCGACAGCAGCGCGATGATCGCCCCGAGCAGGAGGTTCAGCAGCGCCACGATCCCGATGGCCCGCACGCCCATCTCGTGGAGCTCGTCCAGCAGGGCGCCGAGCCGCAGGCCCTGGCCGTGCAGCGGCGCGAGCAGCGACCAGTATAGGGCATCGACCACCAGTCCTGCGGCCTCGCGCGCCTCGTCGAGGCCGCGGAACACCGCGCCGCCGATCCGCTCGAACGTGCCGGCCCGCTCGCGGCGCGGCGCCGGCGGCGGGCCCATTCCCGGCGCGACGAGCTGGAGGAGTTGCGCAGCCTTGCCCCTCGCTCCCTCGAGGCGGGCCTCGGCCCCCTCGGCCTGCGCCAGGGCCACGACGTGCTGGATGCAGGTCGCGCCGCCGGTGTCGATGGCTTCGACGCCGCTGAGGTCGATCGTCACGGCGCGCGCCCCGGACCGCAGCCGCTCGCGCACCGCGTCGAGCAGGCCGTCAGCCGTTTCGCCCGTCAGGCGCGCGGGCGCGCGAATGGGCTCGGCGTCGTGCTGTCGAGTGTCGGATGCCATCGCGTTGGCGTTGCCTGCGAGTCGCGCCCTGGGGCTCAGCCGGGCCGCTCCAGCATGGTGACCTCGGTGGCGCGCTTGGCGAGCAGGTCGAACCGCAGGGTCTTGATCTCGAAGGGGCGCAGCGCGCCCATCCAGTCCAGCTCGGCGAAGTGGAGCGCTACGACGGCCTCCGCCTCGCGGCCCGCGCTCTCGTAGACGCGCACGATCACGTCCTCCCCGTCCTCCGCCATCTTCATGGCCGAGAGGATCACGCTCGCCGGCTCCACCGTGACGGCCGACGCCACCGACGTGATGTCGCCGTCCTGCACCATCTCATAGCGGAAGTAGACCGGCACGTTCAGGCTGTGCGCCTCGCGGACCACCCCGGCGTCCTGCCACGACCCTGCGTGGGGCACGAGGCGGTAGCGGAGCAGGTGCTCGCCCTGATCGATGTACCGGTAGGTCTCGTTGGGGTCGGGCTTGCGGGGGTCGTGGAAGGCGTAGATGGGGCTGCGGAGCAGGCTCAGCCGCATCTCGGAGCCGAGCGCGTCGGCGCCGTACACCCCGTCGTTGCAGAGGGCCAGGCCCGCGGGCGTCCCGCCCACCGTGCCGGAGAGGTCGAGCCAGCGCTGGAGCGGCTCTTCCTCGCCGCCGGCCGGCCGCTCGATGGCGCCGAAGGGGATCTCCCACGTCGCTGTGGGGTCGTCGAGTGCCGTGGGCACGGCGAGCTTGAGCATCCTGTGGCGCTCGTGCCAGTCCACCCACAGGCAGGCGTCGATGCGGGGGATGCCGTCGTAGAGGTAGAAGGTCTGCTCGGCCTCGCTCTCGCCCCAGCGATACGCTACGCGGATGCCGGCGCGGGCCGGGCCGCTCTCGACCAGCTCGGGCTCGCCGGCCGGCTCGAACCGCCCGATCTCGTCGCGGAAGGCATCCACCCCGTGCGCCCACGTGTCGCTCTCGTCGCGGAGGACGACCAGCGCGGCCGCGGGCCCGGTGATGAGATCGACGCCCGTCCGCTTGTCGCGCAGCAGGCAGGGCAGGCCGCTGGCGGGATCGACCTCCAGGCGCAGCAGGCCGTTCTCGAGCGCCGTGGGGCTCGCGGACAGCGATGTCTCGTACGCGCCCCGCTCGCGGTCGCGGCTGAAGCGGTAGGTGGCGAAGCCCATCGGCGGCACGCTGACGCGGAAGACCAGGTGTCCCTCCTCGACCTGCGAGGGGGTCTCCTGGAACTGCGGGTCCAGCACCACCAGGCCCTCCGGCGTCTCGTCGCCGAAGGTCTCGGGCTGGATCTCGATGACCTCGTCGCGTGCCCAGCCCAGGGCGTTGAAGAGCACGACGGGGTCGCCCTCGCCGACGGTGTCGATGTGGGGCGCCATGCCCTCCAGGGCGTGGGTGAGGACGCGGAGCGCTGTCTCGCGGGCGCCGTCGAGCGCGGGCCAGGCGTCCTCGTAGGCCTCCGGGATGCTCGTGCCGGCCAGGATGTCGTGGAACTGGTGGAAGAGCACCGTCTCCCACGCCCCGTCGAGCTCCGCCTGGAGGGTCTCCTCGCCGAAGGCGACGGCCGCGAGGGCGGCGAAGCGCTCCGCCGTGAGCAGCAGCAGCTCGGCCTCGTGGTTCGCCCGCTTGATCGCCGCGAGCGTCGAGTAGCAGCCGCGCGCGTGGTGCTGAAGCTCGGTGGCCACGACGGGGAGCTTCCTGCGCCAGCCCTCGACCTCCTCGAAGAAGGCCTCCGGCGTGCTGAACAAGGCGTTCGGGCCGTCGGGGTCGGCGGCGACCTGCTGGATGCTCGCGATGTTGGCCTTGGTGGGGCCGCCGCCGTGGTCGCCGACGCCGTAGAAGCACATCACGTGCCCGAGGCCCAGAGGCGCCTGCGCGGCGGCCTCGGCGATGCGCGCGACGATCTCGTCGGGGCCCGTGTTGTAGTGGTGGGGCGGGCGGCAGGCAATGACCTCCGTGCCGTCGGGCGCCTGCCAGCGGAACAGGCCGGCCGGCAGCGCCTTCTCGTGTGGACCCGGGCGGAAGAAGACGTAGGCATCGAGGCCGCAGCCCTTGAGGATCTGGGGGAGCTGGGCGTGGTGGCCGAAGCTGTCCACGTTGTAGCCCACGCGGACATCCACGCCGAAGCGGTCCTCGAAGTACCGCTTGCCGTGGAGCGCCTGGCGGATGTAGCTCTCGCCGCAGGGCAGGTTGCAGTCGGGCTGGACCCACCAGCCGCCGACGATGCACCAGCGGCCCTCCGCCACCCGCTCAGCGATGCGGGCGAACAGCTCGGGCTCATGCTCCTCGAGCCACTGGTACGTGGCGGCCGAGCTGCGGCAGAAGGTGAACCCTGGCGTCTCGTCCATCCGCTCGAGGGCAGACAGGCAGGTGCGCCGGACCTCGTCGAAGCCCTCCTCGGCCCGCCACAGCCACACGGGGTCGATATGCGCGTTGCCGATCATGTGGACGGTGATCTCGTGGAGCGGCAACTCGGCCATGGCCTCGCGGCATCCTCAGCGGTGACTCTCGTTCCGGGTGGTCCAGCGGCGCGCAGTATAGCAGGAAGGGCGCGGGGACGCAACGGAGCAAAACGCCGCCGCGGCGGGCCGCCGGCGGCGTTTGACAGGGCGGCGGCGCCGCCTATACTCACCGGTTACTGGTGTAGGGACGCTGACGGCACCCAAGCGAGGAGCAACGCGATGAGAAGAGCCGGTCTGCATTGGGTCTGGGCAGTGGCGGGGTTTCTGCTGTGCCACCTGCCCGCGGCCGCCATCGAGGCGAAGGTGGAGAACGGCGTGCTATCGCTGAAGGGCGGGGACGTCGCGTTCAGCATCGACCCCGCCGGGGAGCGGATCACCGTGACCGTCGGGGACGCCACCATCAGCGGCCCGGGCGCGCTGCTGAAGGTGTCGCGGGGCAAGGACGGCGGCAGCGTCGTCGCCGATCTGGCGAAGGCACAGGGGCCCGTCACAGTGTTGGAGGACGACATCGTCGTGGCGCGCGGGCACCTCCATGACGCCTTGCCGCTCGTGGGTGTGGCGCTGTGGGACGGCG
>CAZDNN010000357.1:0-6775 GCA_964506385.1 uncultured Planctomycetota bacterium | reverse complement strand
CACATCCCGCCGACTTACCCCTGCATCCGGCATCGCCCGCTCCTGCTCGTACCCGCGCGATCGTCACGTGGCGCACCGCAGCCGCCCCGGGTGCATCTTACCTGCCCGGCATGCGGTGTCAACCGCAGGAGGCGCCGACGTTGCATCCGGCGGACCGCACCCCTATAGTGAGCGCGGAACCACGCCCCGTTACTGGAGCGCCGGCCGATGAACGTCCTGGCCATCTGCGCCGACACCTTCCGCGCCGACCACCTCGGCTGCTATGGCAACGACTGGGTCCAGACGCCCCACCTCGACGCGCTCGCAGCGGCTGGCATCGTGTTCGACCAGTGCTATGCCGAGGGGCTGCCGACGCTGCCTGCACGCCGCATCTTCTTCACCGGCCGCCGCCTTTTCCCCCGCTGGGAGGTCCGCGAGCACAAGGGTGACCGTCTGGGCTTCCAGCCCGCCTGGCACGCCATCCCCGACGCGGAGCCGACCCTCGCGGAGCTGCTGGCCCCGTCGGGCGTGACGTGCGGCTTCGTCACCGACGTCTACCACTACTTCAAGCCCACGGGCAACTACCACCGGGGCTTCGACGCCTGGGAGTTCATCCGCGGCCAGGAGGCGGACCGCTGGCGCAGCGGGCCCCGCGACACCGCGGCGCAGGCGGGCGAGGCATCGCGCGACTTCGAGCTCTCGAGCCTGCCGCCCGGCCAGCGCCAGTACCTGATGAACAACGCCTGGCGCCGGCGGGAGGAGGACTACCTGGCGCCCCGCGTGATGACGGCGGCCATGCGGTGGCTCGAGGACAACGCGGCGAACCAGCCCTTCTTCCTCTGGGTCGATTGCTTCGACCCCCACGAGCCGTGGGACCCGCCGCCCCACGACGCCGCCCGCTACGGCCCGCCGCTCGACGACCCCCGCCTGATCTTCGCCCCCGCGACCGATGCCAGCCACCTCAGCAAGGAGCAGCTCGCCACCATCCAGGCACTCTACGCGGGGGAAGTGACGATGGTGGACCGGTGGGTCGGCCGCCTGCTCGAGAGGCTCGACGGCCTCGGCCTCGCCGACGAAACCGCCGTGCTCTTCACATCCGACCACGGCACCCTGCTCGGCGAGATGGGGGTCGTGCACAAGCAGCCCTGGACGCTGGTCCAGCCCCAGACACGCCTCCCGCTCATCCTGCGCCTGCCGTACGACGAGTTGGCGGGGGTGCGGGTCCGCGACTACGTGTCCGCCGTAGACCTCGCGCCGACGATCCTCGCGCTCTTCGACCGTCAGGAGGGCCGCGAGGCGATGGACGGCCAGGACCTCGTGCCCGTCGCGCTCCTCAAGGCCAAGGGCTATCCCTGGGTCGTCAGCGCCTACGGCCCCTACGCCAGCATCCGCACCCGCACCCACAACTACATCGCCCCGTACCGCGACCTCGCCGGCACCCGCTGGGCCAAGCACCCCCAGCCCCCGCGCCTCTTTGCCCTGGACAAGCAGCTCTGCGAGGGCGCCGAGGCCACCGACCGCGAGCCCGATGTCGCCGCCGAGCTTCAGGGCCGACTCGAGAGGATCGTCGCGGACGGCCACGCGGCCACCTGACCCGCAGCAGTCCGGCACGGGAGGGCGAGGCTCCCGCCGAGCCGTCCTCCGCAGACCCCGGCGGAGCATCGCGGGCGGAGGGGAAGGGGCGGGCGCAGACGCTCATGGCGGGGATGTCGGGCATTCGTCTTGGACTGGAGACCCCCGACCGCGGGATGCACTACCGCTGGCCGGGGAACTGGGAGGTGCAGTTCGTCCGCTCGTCGGCAGGGAAGATGCGGGGGCCGACGGCCCTCAGGCGCCTGCGGGCACGTAGCGTCCGATGAAGTCCACGGCGCCACCGACGGTCTGAACCTCGAGGGCGTCGTCCTCGTCCATGTCGATGTCGAACTCGGCCTCGAAGGCGGCGATCAGCTCGATCGACTGGCGGCTTTCGGCGCCGAGGTCGAACACGAAGTCGCTCTCCAGGGTCACCATGTCGGGCTCGACGTTCAGCACGTGGCAGATCACGTTGATCACGCGACGCTCGATCTCTTCGCGCTCCATTACGTCCTCCGTTGTCAGCTCTCGGGCTGCCCGGCCGCCGCGCCCAGTCGTATGCGCGCGTCGGCCACTGTGCTCCCCTGTCCCGCCGGACCGACGATCAGGGGGTTGATGTCCAATTCTGCAATACGCGGGTGGTCGCTGACGAGCTGGCCGACCCGCCGCAGGCACTCCTCGATGCTCGCCAGGTCCGCCGGCTTCCTGCCCCGTGCGCCTGTGAGGACACCCTGTGCGCGGATCGCCCGCACCATGTGCGCCGCCACGGCGGGGGCGACGGGGGCGAGGGCGAAGGTCACGTCGCGCAGCAGCTCGACGTAGATGCCGCCCAGGCCGAACATCAGGGTGGGTCCGAACACTGGGTCGCGCTTCGCGCCGACGATCACCTCGTGCCCCTGGGGGATCATGCGGCGCACGAGCACCCCCTCGACGATGGCATCGGGCGCCTTCTCGGCCACCGACGCGGCCATCGCGTCGAAGGCCGCGCGCACCGCGCCCGCGTCGGCCAGGTCGAGGGCCACGCCGCCGACCTCCGACTTGTGGACCACCTGCGGGCTCAGGACGCGCAGCACGACGGGATAGCCGATCGCGTCGGCGCAGGCGGCCGCCTCGTCGGCGTCCCGCGCCACCTTCCAGGCTGGCACTGGCAGGCCGTAGGCATCGAGCGCGGCCAGGGCCTGGTCCTCACGGAGGTAGCCGTCGGGCGCGTCGGCGACGATGGCCCGCACGGCCGCCTCATCGATCGGGAGCGGCTCGGCCTCTCCCTGCGGCTGCTCGCGCCAGCGGCGCACGCGCTGCACGTCGGCCATGGCGCGGGCGGCCCATTCGGGCAGGACATAGTGGGGGATGTGCGCGGCCTGGAGGATGTCGATGCCAGCCCTGACGTCGGTCGCGCCCATGAAGGAGCAGGCGATGGGCTTGTCGGTCCGCTCGTGGACCTCGCACACGGCCTCAGCGATGGCCTCGATGTCGGTCATCGACTGGGGGGTGAGGATGACGAGCACCTGATCCACGTTCGGGTCGTCGAGCACGGCGTCGAGGGCGGCCGCATAGCGGTCGGCCATGGCATCGCCGATCACGTCCACGGGGTTCTTGAGGTTAGCGGCGGCGGGGAGCTCGGCCTTGAGCTTGGCGGTGGTTTCGGGCTCGAAGCGGGGGATGGTCAGTCCGCAACCGACTGCGGCGTCGGTCGCCATGACGCCGGGGCCGCCGGCGTTGGTCACGATGGCGAGCCGGTCCCCTGCGGGCATGGGCTGGCAGGTGAGGAGGACGGCGGCGTTGAACATCTCCTCGATGCTGTGGACGCGGACGATGCCAGCCTCGCGGAACACGGCGTCGCAGATGGCGTCCTCGCCTGCGAGCGAGCCGGTGTGGCTGGCGGCGGCGTCGGCGCCCTCTGGCGTGCGGCCCGCCTTGATGGCGAGGATGGGCTTGGCGCCCTCGCCGCTGGTGACCCTGCGGGCCGTCTCGACGAGCGCGCGGGCGTTGCGCAGCTCTTCGAGGTAGAGCAGGATCACGTCGGTCGCGGGGTCGCGGTGGAGGTAGTCGAGCAGCTCGATCTCGGTGACGCCGGCCCTATTGCCGAAGCTGACGAACTTCGAGAAGCCGATGGCCTTGCCCCGCGCGTAGTCGAGCACGGCGGTGCAGAGCGCGCCCGACTGGCTGAGGAAGGCGATGCGCCCCTCGGCCGGCATTTTGCGGGCGAACGAGGCGTTGAGGCTGACCTCGGGGCTCGTGTTGATGATCCCCAGGCAGTTCGGCCCGATCAGCGCGATCCCATGCTCGGCGCACAGCGCCTTGAGCTTCGCCTCGCGCTCGACTCCCTTCGGCCCGACCTCGCGGAAGCCCGCCGAGATGACGATCGCGCCCCGAATGCCCATCTGCCCGCACTGCTCGAGCGCGCGGTGGCACACGTTCGCGGGGAACACGATGACCGCGAGGTCCACCTCGTCCTCGATATCCACGACGTAGCGGTAGGCGCGGACCGAGGCGATGTGGCGCTTGCCCGGCGCCACGGGGTAGAGCACCCCGCGGTAGCCGCCGGTCAGAATGTTGCGGAAGATGTCGTTCGGAACGGTGCCCGGCGTCGGCGTCACACCGAGGACCGCCACGCTCTTCGGGCAGAAGAGCGCGTCGAGCGGATCGCGCCGCTCCTGCTCGTCTACTTGCTCAGCCACAGATTGCACGGCCCCCATCGATGCGTCTCTCCGATGATGTCCTGCAAGGATGTTCTGCACGCAGGGATGTCGCCCCGCCACGGATCGAGATTGTAGTGCGGGCCCCCGTGCCTGTCAAGGCGTGTTCGAGGGCCCACCCCGCATCCTGTGGTCGCCACTTGCGCGCCCCGCAAAGTCTTGTACCATAGGGCATCGGCGGCGCGACCGATCTGCCGTGCCATATGGGGCCGCAAGAGATGGGAAACAGGCTTCTCGGGGCAGCGCCCTGTGTGGGAATGCTGCTCCTCGCGAGCGTGCAAGGCTGCGTGCAGCCTGGAGAGCGAGAGGCGCTGATGCACGGGAGCACGCGGCGGGGCTGGTCGATGCGTTTCGACCCCGGGAACGGCTCCATCGCCTCGCTGCGACAGCGGGGCGCCGAGATCCTCCGCAGCGGCGAGCAGGGCCTGTGGCACGTGCGCTTCCAGGACGGCTCGGAGATCGCCGCGGCCGACTTCGACGCGAGCTCTCCCGACCGCTCCTTCCAGACGCAGCCAGCAAGGGACGGTGCCCGCCTGCTCTACCGCAGCGCGGAGATCGACGTGACGGTGATCGTCACCCGTCGGAAGGACGGCGTGGACTTCGTCGGCGAGGTGACACCGAAGCGGAAGGTCGTGCTCGATTTCGCCCTGCCCGCCCGCCTGCGGTTCGACCCCGAGCGGCTCGGGCGATTCATCTGCCCCGACAACGGAAATCGCTCGGTCGGCACGGCGTTCAAGGGGGCCTTCTTCAAGCGGCAGCCAGCGGGCCGGCCGTCCGGGTGGACGCAGGAGAGCGCGGGGCCGAAGGCATATGCCAGCGTCTTCGGCGGCCCGCTCGTGCAGCGCGACGATACGGACGCTCCCGTGGCGCTGCGGGTGACGCCTCAGGGCCGCGAGTGGCTCGGCGAAGCGCTGGCTGCGCGGATCGGCAGGGCCAAGGCGATCGTGAACCGGCCGCCGGCGGAGGGGCAGGCGGATCTGGTGCTGGTCGATTCGGCCGATGGCCCGTACTTCGCGGCGAGCCGGCTGGGTGGCAAGGGCCTGCTCTGGCGCATCGGCGGACGGGTGGACGAGGCCGCAAGGGCCAATGCCGTGGCAGTCGTGAGGGGGGCACTCACCCGCCTGCTCGTCTCGCACACCGGGGGCAGGCGATGGCTCGGCCTCGTGGCGCTGCGCAACGGCCCACGGGCGGGCGGCTGGACGGCCGTCGAGGTGGGTCAGTGGCGCGAACAGCTCCAGGCTGCCCTCCGCTTCCCCTCGTGCCCCATCGTGTTCCGCGAGCTGACGACGGCGAGCGAGATGATGGACGCGCTGGCGACGGACGAGTTCCTCGCCATCCTCAACCCCTACGGCGAGTGGCTGCCCGCGCCCGAGGAAGGCGGCATCGCGGCGGCCGTCGAGGCCATCGGCCGCTACGTGAGGGCCGGCGGCCACTGGTTCGAGGTGGGTGGCTATCCCTTCTACTACGCCCTGCGGCCCGTCCGCTACTACCGCCACGGCGGCTCCTATCCCGCGAACTTCGCCGACTTCTTCCACCTCGACACCCGCGACGGCTCGGCCTCCGTCTATGGCGTCCAGCCCCAGATCCACCCGCCGTGGGACCGCCGCGAGCAGGCGCTCTTCGTGCCCGGCCGCCTGTATTGTGGCGGGGACGAGCGCGGCGGCTGGTGCGACCGCCCCTTCGGCACGTACGTGAAGCCCGGCGAGACGTGGCGCTCGCCCACGGTCCGCATCGCCGTCGGCCACTCGCCTGAGGAGGATCTCCGCGCCTACTGCGAGGCCAACGCCATCCGCCGGCGACTCGAAGACAAGATGCCATCGGGGCTGCTCGCGAAGTTCAAGAACTCCGTGCTCGTCAAGTACGACGGCCCCGCCGACGACAAGCTCGCCCACCTCCACCTGCTGCCCGTCCCAGCGCAGGTCCACTTCTCCGACTACCTCAAGGGCGGCTTCGACAAGGAATATCCCGACCACCTGCCGCCCCATCCGCACTTCGGGACCGCAGCGGACCTCAAGGCGTTCTTCGACAAGTGCCACGCGCTCGGCCACCTGGTGATGCCCTACACCAACCCCACCTGGTGGTGCGACAAGCCCAAAGGCCCGACCTTCCTCAAGCACGGCGACGCGCCCCTGCTGCGGAAGCTCGACGGCTCCCTCTCGGGCGAACGCTACGCGCAGAACGTCGGCTTCACCGTCTGCCACTGGCATCCCGCCGTCCAGGCCGCCAACCGCAAGACCGTCCGCCAGTTCACCGAGCAGTACCCCGTGGACATCCTCTTCCAGGACCAGTGCGGCGCCCGCGGCTGGCGCTACGACACCAACCCCGCGTCGCCGACGCCCTACGCCTACTCCGCCGGCCTGGTCTCGATGGTGGCCGAGGACTGCCGTCGGGTGCCCCTCTCGACGGAGAGCGGCTGGGACCGCGTGGTGAACTACGAGAGCCAGCTCTGCGGCCTGAGCTGGAGCATCGTGCCGACCGAGGGCGGCCCGTCGTGGCGGCGGCTGGCAGCCGTGCTGCTCCTGGCGTTG
>CAZDNN010000356.1:0-6828 GCA_964506385.1 uncultured Planctomycetota bacterium | reverse complement strand
TACTCGATGCAGCCCGGAAGGGGTTCTCAGTGAAGCTCCGTGTCTATCTTGATAGTTCCTGTTGCGGAAAGTCCCGGTGCGGGAGGGCGAAGCTCCCGCTGAGCCGATTCAGGGGGCGAAGGGCGGCTCGGCAGGAGCCTCGCCCTCCCATTGGAGCGACCCGCAACAGGAACTTGATAGGTCCGTCTTCATCGTCCTTGTCGTCGTCCTCGTCCTCGACTCTCCTTGTTCCCCATTGAGCCGCCTCTAGTCCATTCCACTCGAAGAGCTTAGCCATATCGCAGCGTGAACATCGTCGCAGACAAGAAGATCTCGCACGTTTGTGATACAGATGAACACGGGCCTGTCCGCTGAAGCCTTGCCGCCGTCGCCAGAGGCTATGGCGGCCAGGGCCGAAGGCGGATGAAGAGAGGGGATCCGGAGGAGGGGCTCTGGAGGCCTGAAAGGCCGAGACAGGATAGCCCTTGGCTGCGGTCCGGCCGCCCGCCACTCGGCGGGCTGCGGATCCGAAACGGGGAGAGGGTAAGACGCAGGAGACCCTGATGGCGAAGCGGATGCTCTGCCTGATGTTGCTGCTGGCTGCTGCAACGGGCTGCCGCGGCGCCAGCAAGATCGTGTGGCCGGAGCGCGGCGAGCTGATCGTGGACGGCCTCCAGTTCACCGAGGGACCGGCCTGGAGCCCTGACGGCTTCCTCGTCTTCAGCGACATCCCGGCCAACCGCATCTACCGCTATGACGCGGGCCGCAAGCCCGACGTGTTCCGCGAGCCGAGCCACAACTCGAACGGCCTGGCCTTCGACGCCAAGGGTCGCCTCCTGGCCTGCGAGCACGGCTCCCGTCGGGTCACGCGGGCCGAGCGCGACGGCAGCGTCACCGTCCTGGCCGAGCGCTACGAGGGGAAGCGGCTGAACAGCCCGAATGACCTCGTCCTCCACTCCGACGGCTCCGTCTACTTCACCGACCCGCCGTACGGCCTGAAGGAGCGCAAGGGCGAGCTCGGCTTCCAGGGCGTCTACCGCATTGCACCCGACGGGGCGCTCAGCCTGCTGGTGAGGGACATGGCCCGGCCCAACGGCATCGCCCTGTCGCCCGACGAGCGGCGGCTTTACGTGGATGATTCGCAGGGGAAGCTGGTCAGGGTCTTCGACGTCCGCCGCGACGGCTCGGTCGGCGAGGGGCGGCTGCTCATCGACCTCGGCCGCTATGGCGCCCGCAACTGCGACGGCATGGCGATGGACGCCAAAGGCAACCTCTACGTGACAGGCACCGACGGCGTCTACGTGGTCAGTCCCAAGGGCGAACTGCTCGCCAAGATACAGTGTCCCGGCCAGTGCACGAACTGCTGCTTCGGCGGGGCCGACCGCAGGACGCTCTTCGTCACCGGGCGCCAGCGCCACGCGGGCGGGAGCCTCTACCGCGTGACGATGCCCATCGCCGGGCTCCCGCCCCGGTGAGCGACCGGGATTGCGGAGTGAGGATGCCAGCCACCGGGGCTTCTAGTGCTGGCTGCCGATTGCTGACAGCCGGCCGCGACTGCCGGCCTCCCGCTCCGCTGAGGGACGGCTCGGCGTCTTCTCACGCATCACGTATCACGCATCATTTCGACCTGAGCTCATTCAGTGCATCGAGCAGCCGCTGGATGTCCGCCGGCACAGGGGCAGTGAATTCCATGCGCTGCCCCGTGGCGGGGTGGTCGATGGCGATGCGGTGGGCGTGGAGGGCCTGACGGTCGATCAGGGGAGGCTCGTCGGCGGCGGGCGGGCGGCCGAGGAGGTCGGAGCGGTAGAGGACGTCACGGTCGCTGTAGAGGCCGTCGGCGACGACGGGGTGGCCGATGTGGGTGAGGTGGATGCGGATCTGGTGGGTGCGGCCCGTGAGGATCTGGACGTCGAGATGGGCGAAGCCGAGGAAGCGGCGGACGACGCGGTAGATGCTCCTGGCGGCCTTCCCTTCGCGCCGACGGATCGCGCCCATCTCGGGATGGCGCGGGTGGCGGCCGAGGGGCAGGTCGATGAGGTCGGCGTCGAGCTCCGGCTCACGCTCGACCACGGCCAGGTAGTGCTTCTCGACCGTGCGGGCCGCAAACTGCTGCTGAAGGGCCGACTGCGCGGCGTCGGTCTTCGCCGCGAGGATCACGCCGCTCGTGTCGCGGTCCAGGCGGTGGACGATGCCCGCCCGCAGCTCGCCGCCCGCCGCGGCCAGCCGCCGCGTGTGGCCCAGAAGCGCGTTAACCAGCGTGCCGCCCTGGTGGCCCTTGCCGGGGTGGACGACCATGTCGGGCGGCTTGTTGACCGCGAGCATGTGGTCGTCCTCGTAGAGGATGTCGAGCGGGACATCCTCGGCGGCGACGGCGGGGCCGCCGGGCAGCTCGACGGTGACATCGATCACGTCGTCCTTGCGAACCGCGTAGCTCGGCTTCGTCTGTTCGCCGTTCACGGTGATGCAGCCGTCGCGGATGAGGCGCTGGAGCTGGGAGCGGGAGAAGCCGGGCATCGCGGCGGCGAGATACTGGTCCAGCCGCCGCCCCTCGACCCGCTGGCGCAGCCGGAAGCGCTGGCGGAACGTGCGGCTTTCCCCGTCGTCGGATGGATGCATCGGGCTCAGCACCTGTCGTCTCGCACCGCGGCAACACTTCAGCGAAGTGTGGGCCCGCCGCCGCAGACAATTGGCACGCCTTCTTGCACGCTGTCTTCTTCTCAGAGGGCGAGGCAGAAAAGCCTGCTCCAGGGCGGCGCAGGCCTTGGCTTCCTCACATGGCCAGCTCGCCAGGCAAAGGCGGTGCCGGAGACCTTCTTTCTGCCTCGCCCTCACCTCTCGGACGTGTCAAGAAGCGTGCCAATCGCCTGCGGCGGCGCGACGACACTTCAGCCGGCTGAATAGTCACGCGCCGCGTTGGGACGGTCGTGAGGTGCGAGTATACCCGATGCCCCTGCGGGAGGCCATCGCTGTCGGCCGTGCCGGCCGCTCTCACCTGCGGCCTGACCTCACCAGTCGCCTATCCGCGGCCATTGGTCGCGAGTGCCCTGGCGCGCCTCGCGCCGCTCGGTGGCCACGACTTTGCCTGCCACGTCGTAGAGCCGGATCTCGATGTGGCGGGCCTTGCCCCGCGTGTACTTGCCGGAGAGGTGGACCCGCGCGCCGTCCTTGCACGGCTCGGTGTCGAGACGGTCGTCGTCGCCATCGCGCCCGATGGCGAAGAGCTTCACCTCCTTGAGCCGCGGCCCACGGACCGTGACGTCCACCCGCACGCGGACCTCGAAGAGGCGGTCGCTGAGATCCCACTTGTCCACCGCAATCGACGCCTGCCCAAGGGGCGGGCGGCCGCCGCCAGGAGCGATCCGCACGATGGCCTTCGCCTGGAGGCCGGACGTCTTGTCCCGCGCCACCACCTCATACATCCCGGGTTTCAGGCCAGCGGTGTAGACGCCGCCGGGCGTGATCCGGCCCCCCGTCGCCGTCCACACGGGCTGGACGGCCGCGGGCCGCCCCCTGGGCCCGAAGGCCTCGACCGCGAAAGTCGCCGTCGCACCCGGCGCCAGCATCGTGTGGCGCGGCTTGACCTCCACCCGCGCCGGCACGCCTGCCCCCGGCCCCCCCACGGTCACCTTCGCCGAGCCCTTCGCCGGCTGGCCCACCACTTGCGCCACCACGGTGACCAGCCCCGGGTGGGTCGCTCTGAACTTGCCGGTCAGCTCGTCGATCTCTCCCTGGCCAGTTACCGCCCACGTCATGGGCACGTTGAGCCTGCGGCCCCGCGCGTCGTAGGCCATGGCCCGGAACGCCACGGTCTTGCCCACGCCGGCCCGTGCGAGCACCGGCATCACGGTCACCCGCGTCACCCGCGGCGCAGAGGGATCCCAGACAACGACCGTTCCCTTCCCTTGGGGGCCGCGAGGCCCCGCCTGCGCGACTACCTGCCACGCCCCCGCACGGACCGCGCGGAACTCCCCGGCCGCCGACATCGACCCGCCCCCAAGGCACTTCCACTGGAGCGGCACCGTCACGGCGTGGCCCCTCGCGTCGTACGCCGTCGCCTGGAGCTGTCGCCTCTCGCCCACCCGCAGCGTCACCACGGGCGGCGTCACCTCCACCCGCTCGACCCGCACCACGATGCCGGGAGCCACCGTCACCGTCGCCGAGTCCGACAGCCGCGTCCCCACCACCTCGACAGTCAGCGTGTGCGTCCCAGGCGCCTGGGCTGTATAAAGACCGTTCGGCGACAGCGTGCCGCCCTGGCTCACCCGCCACTGGAGCGGCGCCGCCACCGGCCGCCCCTGCGCGTCGTAGGCCATGGCGAAGAACCACGTCGATTGGCCCGCTGCCAGTGCGACCTGTGTCGGCGCCACCAGCACCCCCGCCACCGGGCCTGCCGCCTCCTGGCACACCACCACCGTCGCAGTCCCCGCGACCTCCGTGTTCGGCACTGACGCCGTCACGATATGCGTCCCCGCCTTCGTCGCCTGGAACACCCCCGCCGGGCTCACGGCTCCCCCGCCCGAAACCGCCCATGCCACCCGGCCGGCCGCTGCCAGATGGTTCTGCTCGTCGTGCACCGTCGCCGAGAACTGCACGCGCCCCCCCACCTGCACCCGCGTCAGCACGGGCGTCACCGTCACCCGCAGCATCCCAGCGCTCACGGCCCCCGCCGCTGCCCACAGGACCAGCACAGCCCATCGCACCCGTCGCGTCGTCATCTCGGAGTCTCCTTCCCCCATGCCCCGCCCTCCCCGCTGCCCCTACTCTAGCGCGCCCCCAGCCCCGCCGCAACCGCGCAACCGAACTCCGCGGCAACGGGGTCCTCCCCTCTCCTGTTCCGCCTTCACTTCCTCCCCATTCGTGGCTCCATTCGCGCTTCTTGACAGCCTGCCTCCCAGCAGCTACACTCGGCTTCCGTTCCCCTATCTTGTTCCCGTTGCGGATCGCTCCAATGGGAGGGCGAGGCTCCTGCCGAGCCGCCCTTCGCCCCCTGAATCGGCTCAGCGGGAGCTTCGCCCTCCCGCACCGGGACTTTCCGCAACAGGAACTATCTTGGACAGGGAGCCGAGCGATGCCGACGATCCGCATCCAGGCCGAGCAGGTCGAGATGACCGCGACGCTCAACGACACACGGACCGCGCAGGCCATCTGGAATGCGCTGCCCATCGAGGGCTCGGCCATGCTCTGGGGCCGCGAGGTCTACTTCGACATCCCCGTTGACCTGGGCGAGGAGGACGCTCAGGCCGCCGTCCCCTCGGGCACCATCGCCTTCTGGCCCGTGGGCAACTGCTTCTGCATCTTCTTCGGCCAGACCCCCGCGAGCCCCGTCAACGTCGTCGGCACCCTCGACGGCGACCCCGACGCCTTCGCCAAGGTCGCCAGCGGCGAGACGATCCGCATCGAGAAGGCGGAAGCGTGATACGTGATGCGTGACGCGTGATCAGACCCGCGAGCCGGAGCCCTTTCCACCCGGACCTCGAACCTTGACACTCGTGCTCGAGGTCACAGCTCGAGCAGCAGCTTGAGCGTCCCCTCTTCCCTGTTCGCGTACATCTCGAAGGCGCGCTCAGCCTGGTCGAAGGGCAGACGCGGCGTGACCATGGCACCGAGCTCCACGCGGCCCGAGACGACCATGCGCACGGCGTCGGCGAATAGATCGACGCAGCGGCCGCCCACCGACGTGATGATCTCGCCCTCGCTGCGGAACACGAAGTCCACGGGGAACGTGGGGGTCTTGTATCGCGGGACGCCGAAGATCATGAGCCTGCCGAAGTGGCGGATCAGCCTCGCCGCGGTGTCGAGCGGCTCGGGGTAGCCGACGGCCTCGACGCTGAAGCCGACCATCTCGCCGCCCGTCAGCTCGCGCACGGCCTCGACAGGGTCGTCCCGCGACGCATCGACCACGTCGGTCGCTCCGAACCGCTTGGCCCACTCGAGCCGCCAGGGCAGGAGGTCGATGCCGATAACCTGACGGGCGCCCATCCGGCCGAGCAGGTGGGTGAAGATGAGGCCCATCGGCCCCTGGCCGACGACGGCGCAGCGCTCGCCGACGACCGGCCCGGTACGCTGCATCGCGCGCAGCACCGTCGCCAGCGGCTGCGCGACGATCAGCGACGCCACGTCCCCATCCGTCGGGAGCGGTACGAGGCCCGGCGGCTTCGAGCGGATAAGCTCGGCGAAGCCGCAGTAGTCCTCGGGGTGCGCGAGCACGACCGTGCCCGGCTCCCAACCGTCGAGTCGGCTCTCGACGATGACGCCGATGTTCTCGTGGCCGTCCCATCCCGGCGGCTTGGGGTACTCGCCGCATGCGTAGTCGCCGGCCGATTGATAGGGGCCGATGTTGCTGCCGCAGATGGCCGTGTAGCGCACCTGGACGAGCACCTCGCCGTCCTGGATCTCAGGCGTCGGCACGTCGTCCACGATGGTCACGCGGCTCTGCCCCAGCATCTGGATCGCTCGCATATCCCCGGATCTCCTGCAAGGGTGCGGTTGGCGACGAGCGCACACCATACGGCCGGCCGGCGGGCCTGTCAACTCGGTTGACCCCACCCCGGCGCCTCGGTATAGTGAGCGTCCGCACGCGAAGACGAAGCCGCACCCCACGCGAGACCGCCGACATATGCCCACCCCCCTTGACTTCGCAGCCGTCGAGCCCGATCCGACCTGGTCCTTCGCGGGTTGCTCGGCGCAGGAAACGGGGTATGTCACCCACTGCTACCACCGCTATCCCGCCAAGTTCATCCCCCAGGTGGCTCGGCGGCTGATCGAGGAGCATTCGGCGGCGGGCGACATGGTGCTCGACCCGTTTATGGGCTCGGGCACGACGCTGGTCGAGGCGATCGTCTCGGGGCG
>CAZDNN010000355.1:0-6840 GCA_964506385.1 uncultured Planctomycetota bacterium | reverse complement strand
GAGTCGGCCGCCGACCACGGTGCCGAGCGGCGCATCCTGGCGACCCTGCTCGCCGAGCTCGACGGCCTCGCCGACAAGGGCCAGCGCACCCGCGTCATCATCATGGCGGCGACCAACCGCCCGCAGGACATCTCGGCCGCGGTCCTCGAACGCTTCGACGAGCACATCCTCGTGCCGCTGCCCGACTTCGAGGCCCGCCAGGCCATCCTCCGCATCCACGTCGAGCCGGCCGGCTACGTCCTCGCTGACGGCGTGACCTACGCCGACCTGGCGCGCCGCACCGAGCGCTTCTCCGGCCGCACCCTGCGGCACGTCTGCAAGAAGGCCGTCAAGGCGATGCTGCGCGACCTCAACGGCGCGGTGCCCGAGCTTGTGGACGGCGGCGAGATCGCCCGCTACATGGTCAGGACGCGACCGCTGGAAGCGCGGGACTTCGAGCGCGCGCTCCGCCAGTGTCGCCCCTCGACCGCCGACATGCGCGACTACACCCGCTGGCGCGAGCAGGTCGTCGGCGGCGCCGTCGCCTAGCATTGACCAGGAAAGGAACGCGTCATGGCCATCTTCCCGAGCAAGGCAGAGCGGGCGGCACGCCGCAAGGTGGCGATCCGGATGGGCAAGCGCACCATCCGACGCTACATCGGCGAGTGCCACCGCATGGGCCGCAAGTACCACGACATGGCCCGCCAGGCCATCACCCTCGATGACGAGCCGGCCAGCCGCCAGTACGTCTATCAGCACTACCTCTACGAGCAACAGGCGCAGAAGTGGGAGCGCTTCCTCCTGCGGATGGAGGACCTGCTGATGCGGGGCGAGATGAGCGGGGCGATGGGCGCCCTGGTCCAGAGCGTCCAGGCGCTCAGCCGCGAGATCCGCGCCAACGTCTCGCCCCGGCGGATGGCACGCGCCGTCGCCGCCGTGCAGGGCGACATGGCCCGGCTCGAGATGGCGGAGGAGCAGCTCTCGGCGATGATGGAGGGCCTCGACTTCGAGGCGGGCGCCCCCATCGAGCAGGGCGAGCCGGCCGAGATCCCAGAGGAGGCTAGCGAGGAGGTCGCGCGCCTCCAGGCCAGTCTCCGAGAGGAGGTGGCGGCCGGCGAGTCCGTCCCCGCGGCGGGCGGCGGCCCGGGGCCTGACGAGCGCATTCGCGAGGGCATCGAGCGCCTCCGCACGCTGAAGGCTCAGCAGGACAGGTAGCCATGAGCACTGACTGGCGCGACTGCGAGCGACGGGCGCTCGCGTCCCTTCAGCGCGGCGAGCAGGAGTTGCGTGAGGGCCGCGCGGCGCAGGCCGATGCCCATCTCATGGCGGCTGCCGAGAGTCTGCTGGAGGCGGCGGGGCTTGCTCCCCCATCGGTCGCGGGCGTGCTGGCCGGCCGGGCCGACGAGGTGATGGGCCTGCTGGGCGCACCCTCCGCGCGACGATGGCATCGCGCGCCTGCCGAGGCGGCGAGCGGCCCGTGGCAGGTGGTCGCCGATACGGGGGTGCGCCTCGAGGACGTGGTGGGCCTCGATGAAGCGAAGCGGCTGGTCTACGAGATGGCGGTGCGCCCCATCCTGGATCCCGAGGGGGCGCGGCGGTGGCGCCAGCGGGCCGGCGGCGGCATCCTGCTCTACGGCCCGCCCGGCACGGGGAAGACGCTTTTCGCACGCGCCATCGCCGGCGAACTCGAGGCGACGTTCCTGAGCGTGGCGGGCAGCGGCGTGCTGAGCAAGTGGTTCGGGGAGGCGGAGCGGAACGTCACCGCGCTGTTCGACGAGGCGGCGCGCCATCCGCGCTGCGTCCTGTTCATCGACGAGGTGGACGCGATGCTGCCGGCGCGGGGCCAGGACCAGCCGCACATGAGCCGCGTCGTCTCGGCGTTCCTGGCTGCGATGGACGGGCTGGCTGGCCGGCAGGAGGGCCTGCTGCTCCTGGGTGCGACCAACCGCCCGGACGAGATCGACGCGGCGGCGCTGCGTCCCAACCGCTTCGACCGGTACGTCTACGTCGGCCTGCCCGGCGCCGGCGCGCGCCGCGCCCTGCTCGAGCGGCATCTCGACGGCATGCCCCTCGAGGGGGGCGTGGACCTGCGGGAGACGGCGGACCGGATGGATGGCTACAGCGGCGCCGACGTCGCGGCCCTCTGCGCCGAGGCGGCGCGGCGCGCCTGGGATCGCGAGGAGGCCGCCGGGTGCCGCTCGCCACTCTCGGCGGAGGATCTGGCGCGCGCGCTGGAGGCCGTGCACCCGTCGGTCGGCCGGCCCGACGTCGAGCGCTGCGAAGGGTTCCGACGCTGCCAGAGCGGACGGGCGGCGGGCCGCGGAGGCCGAAACGGGGTTGCTTCCCCGTCGCGCGTATGCTAACAACTGGAAGATGGGTGCCACCAGGCCGTGGGAAGGTCTGGAGGCCGGCGGCAGCCGATGCGAGAGGCGAAGCGATGAGCCCGACGGGCGATGCAGGACGCAGGTGGGCCGTCGTGGTCGGCGTGAGCGGCTACCACGAGAGCCTCGGCGCGCTCCCGTACTGCGCCGCCGACGCGCGGCTCGTGCGCGACACCCTCGTCTCCGACGTCTGTGGCTTCCCGCGCCCGAACGTCCTGCTCCTGACCGACGACGAGCCCCAGGACCGCCAGCCGACGTACGGCAACATCCACTCGTGGCTCACCACGTGGCTCCGCCGCCCGAGCCCCGACGACCTGCTGGTCGTCTACTTCTCCTGCCACGGCCGCGAGACCGACGACGGGGTGATGCTCGCGCCGCTCGACGCCACCCTCGACTCGCTGCCCGCCACGGGCATCCCGTTCCTCTACGTCTACGACTCGGTCTGCGGCTGCCGCGCGCGGCGGAAGGTGCTGATCCTCGACACTTGCCACAGCGGCGCCGGCCGCGACATCGAGGGGATGAGCCCCAAGGTCCGCGGCTGGCTCGAGCACGAGGAGGGGCTTTACGGCATCGCGAGCTGCGACTCCCACGAGGTCGCCTACGACTGGCCGGAGAAGGGACACGGCGCCTTCACCTGGTATCTCGCCGAGGCCATTCGCGAGGGGGCGCCAACCCAGCCCAACGGCGACGTGACCCTCGACGCGGTCTTCGCCTGGACGCAGACGAAGGTGAGCAACTGGGCGGCGAGCCGCCGCCTCACACAGATCCCCGTGCGGCATTGCGAGGGGGTGGGCCGGATCGTGCTCGCCAGCCGGTCTCACACCCTGAGCCGCCGCCTCAGCTCCGCGCAGGAGCAGCTCGCGGAGCGGGACGCCGAGATCGAGCGGCTGGAGGCCGAGTGCGAGATGCTCCGCGCTCGGCTGCGCGCGGCCGGAGGGGAGAAGGTCGTCCTCGCGCGCCGCGTCGTGCCTCCGACCCATGTCCCTGAGTGGCGCGAGTGGGCGGGCAGCCGCGCGCCGGGCCTCGTGACGTCGGTCTTCATGTTCCTCTTCATGGCCGTGGTCCTCGGCGTGCCCGTCGGCCTGGGCTCGCTGGGCGTCTCGGCGCTCTTCCGGCTGCCGCACCCCTTCCTCACCGCCGGGTGCCTTGCGCTCGGCTTGCCTGGCCTCTACGCGCTGGGCCGTGTGTGCAGCTACGCGAAGTGGCGGAACCGCTATCGCCTGCTCTGCGCGCAGATCTGCGCCGAGGCCGGCGACTACGTGGGCGGCGCCAGCTACGCCGTGGCCATGACCCGCGCGGGCGTGGACCGCGCGGCCGGCGGCGCTGTGCTCGTCCGCCTGGCCAACCTCGCCCTGGAACAGGGCGACGCGGCGTGCGCGCGCCGCCTCTATCGCCGCGCGCGCTGGCTCTGGCGCTCGCCCTACGCCCGCGAGGCGCTCAAGGCCCTCCCCGCTCGCGTCGATGCCCGCCCCATCTCTTGAGCCGTCGGGTTGCCCGTCCCCCCTTGAATCCTGGGGCCGCTGCCGCTACAATCCCTCGGCGGGCCTTGTGGAGGCCCCGAGTTCCTGGGAACGGAGAGGAGGCCGCGATGAGTTGGCGACGCATCTTCGGCTTGGCGCTGGTGGCTGTCTGCCTGGTCGGCTGCGAGGAGGGCGGGGGCGCGAAGTCCCGCACCATCGGCTTCACGGTCATGGACATCTCGAACCCCTTCTTCGTGGCCTGCGAGCAGGGGGCGCGGGGGGTGGTCGAGCAGCACGGGGACCAGCTCCAGGTGGTCAACGGCGACAGCAGCGCGTCGAAGCAGCTCAGCGCGACCGAGGACTTCATTCAGCGCGGCGTGGCCTGCATCCTGTTCAACCCCGTCAACTCCGATGCGGCAGGCGCGGCGGTCGAGAAGGCCAACGCGGCGGGCATCCCGGTCGTGACGTTCGACGTGAACGCGTCGAGCGGCGACATCGCGTGCTTCGTCGAGAGCAACAACGTCCTGGCGGGGAAGCTGTGCGCCGACTACGTGGGCTGGCGGCTCAAGGGCAAGGGCAAGGTGGTGATCATCGACCACCCGGCCGTGACGTCGGTGGTCCAGCGCACCGACGGCTTCAAGGCGCGGCTGGCCGAGAAGTATCCCGAGATCGAGATCGTCAAGACCCTGGTGGGAGAGGGCAAACGCGGCCCGTCGATGAAGGTCACCGAGAACATCCTCGGCGGGGACGTGAAGTTCGACGCCATCTTCGCCATCAACGACCCCACCGGCCTGGGCGCGACCAAGGCGATCAAGGATGCAGGGGCGAAGGACATCTTTGTGGTGGCCATCGACGGCGCCCCGGATGCCGTGGCGGAGCTGAAGGTCGAGGGCTCGCCCTTCGCGATGAGCGTCGCGCAGTTCCCCAACGAGATCGCCCGCACGGCGGCCGAGATGGCCTACGAGATCATCGGCGGCAAGACCGTGCCCAAGCACGTCAAGATCCCCGTCATGCCCGTCACCCGCGACAACCTCGGCCAGTACCCCGGCTGGGAGGGCACGATGCCCGAGCAGGTCTCCGTGCCCTGGGAGACCGATCTGAAGATCGCCCGTGAAGCCGAGTGAGCGGCTGACGAGGAGAGCCCATGGCGGCCCCCGCGCCTCAACCCGCCTCTGGCCGTCGCCTCCGCCACGTGGCCCGCGAGGTCGTGCGCTCCCAGGAGTTCTGGCTCCTCCTGGCTCTGCTGGCGATGTGCACGTACTTCAGCGTGCGGGTGCCGAACTTCCTGAAGCTGATCACGCTGCGTAGCGTGGCGCTCCAGAGCGCGGTCGAGGGGATAATCGCCGTGGGGATGACCCTGGTGATCATCTCCGCCGGCATTGACCTGTCGGTCGGCTCGGTGCTGGGCGCCGCGGGGGTGACGTGCACGCTGCTGATGTCGAAGGGCGTGCCCGTGCCGGTGGCCATCGCCGCGACGCTGGCTCTCGGGGCGGCGGTGGGGAGCTTCAACGGCGCCCTGGTCGCCTACGTGCGGATCCCGCCGTTCATCGTCACCCTGGCCATGCTGACCATGGCCCGGGGCTATGCCATGCTGGTCACCAACTCGCAGACCGTGCGTGAGTATCCCAAGGCCTTCAACGCCATCGGCAGCGGGATGGTGCTGGCGGTTCCCGTGCCGGTGTGGTTGCTGGGGGCGGCGTTCGCAGGAGGCTACGTGGTGCTGCGGCACACGCGGTTCGGGCGCCACGTCTACGCGGTGGGCGGGAACGCGGAGGCGGCGCGGCTGGCGGGGGTGCCGGTGCGTCGCACGATCGTGCTCGTCTTCTGCATAGTCAGCACGCTGGCGGCGCTGGCGGGGATGATCCAGGCCGGCCGGCTGGGAGCCGGCGTGCCGAAGGAGGGGCAGGAGGCCGAGCTGCGGGTCATCGCGGCCGTGGTGCTCGGCGGCACGAGCCTGATGGGCGGCGAGGGCTCTCTGCTCGGCACGCTCATCGGAGCGTTCGTCATCGGCTTTCTGAACAAGGGCCTCGGCCTCCGGGGGGTCAACTACTTCTGGCAACTCGTCGTCATCGGCGGGGTCATCCTCGCCGCCGTCGCGCTGAACCAGGTGCGTCGGCGCCTGCGCTAGTTGAGGCGGGGAGGGCGAGGCTCCTGCCGAGCCGTGTCTCCTGGCGCTCGTGCGGCTCGGCAGGAGCCTCGCCCTCCCGCTCCGCGCCGTCTTCCTTCGAGGTCTTGTGCGCTATGCCTTCCCTCTCCCGCCGCCGCTTCCTCGCCGCTTCAGCCGCTGCTCTTGGAGGACTCGCTCGCATGGCCCGCGCTGCTGAGGATCGCGCCGTCGCCCTCGCCACGCCGCTGCCGCGTCAGATCGTCTGGCAGGACTGCGAGGTCGGGGCCATCTTCCACTTCGATATGCCCCTTTTCGGCGAACGCCCGTGGAACGGCCGCGACGCCATCCACAAGACCTGGGACCCCGCCCGCTACAACCCGACGAAGCTCGACACCGACCAGTGGCTCGAGGCCGCCAAGGCGATGGGCGCCCGTTACGCCATCGTCACGGCCACCCACTTCAACGGCTTCATGCAGTGGCAGAGCGGCCTCTATCCCTACGGCCTCAAGCAGGCCCGCTGGCGCGACGGGAAGGGTGACCTCGTGAAGGACTTCGTCGAGTCGTGCCGGCGCGCGAAGGTCCTGCCGGGCATCTACCTGAGCTGCTTCCGCAACGCCTGGTGGAAGGTCGATCGCTACCGTGTGAACTACGGCAAGGGCGGGCCGCGGCAGGCCGAGTTCGCCCGCACGTGCGAGCGGATGGTCGAGGAGTTGTGTTCCCGATACGGCCCACTCGTCCAGATCTGGTTCGACGCCGGCCTGATCAGCCCCGAGGACGGCGGCCCCGACGTCCTGCCCATCGTGGACAGGCATCAGCCGAACATGGTCTTCTACCACAGCCCCCAGCGCCGCGAGCACCGCTGGATCGGCAACGAGGCGGGCTACGCCGGCTACCCCTGCTGGGCCACCATGCC
>CAZDNN010000354.1:0-6845 GCA_964506385.1 uncultured Planctomycetota bacterium | reverse complement strand
CCGCTTCGCCGTCCGCAACCGCAAGGACGTCACCGACATCACCCCCGATGCGCTCGGCCGCCTCTGCCGCTTCCCCTGGCCGGGCAACGTCCGCCAGCTCGAGAACTGCATCGAGCGCATGGTCGTCACCGCCCGCACACAGGTCCTCGACGTGGATGACCTCCCGCCCGAGATCCTCCCCCCGCCAGAGCCGTCTGCGGGGTCCGCGTCGGGCTTTGCCGTCGGCATGACCATGGTGCAGCTCGAAGAGCGCGCCATCCGCGCCACCCTCAGAGCCACCGGCGGCAACCGCAAGGAGGCCGCACGCATCCTCGGCATCGGCCTCCGCACCCTCCACCGCAAGATCGACGAGTTCGACATCCCCCGCCTCCGCCCCACCCACAAGGACACGAACTGAGCGGCGAGTCAGCGGATGGGGACGCCAATGGCGGAGAGGTAGACGGCGAACTCTTCGTCGCCGTGGACGCCGAGGACGGCGTTGACCTCCATGTCGAAGAATGCGCCGATGGCGCAGCATCCGAGGCCCATGGCGGTGGCGGCGAGATGGAGGTTCTCGCCGATATGGCCGGCGTCCATGTAGATATAGCGGTAGGCGCGTTCGTGGTAGCGGCGCTTCGAGCGTGCGGGGACGGCGGTCCAGGCGAAGACGACGGCGGCCTGCTCGCACATCTCCTGGCCGAGGCAGGCATCGGCGATGGCGCGGCCGAGGTCGCCGGCGCGGCGGCGTCCGAGGGTCGCGTCGCGGACGTTGTAGTGATAGAGCCCGGCCTCGACGCCCTCGACGCGGTTGACCACGAGATAGGTCTCGATGGGATAGCAGGCGCCGGCGGAGGGCGCCGCGCGGAAGGCGCTGCCGCGGCGGCGGGCCGTAATGCCCTGGGTGGCCCACAGGAGCTGGCTGAGCTGGGCCTGGGTGAGGGGGGTATCGAGGAAGTCGCGCACCGACCGCCGCTGTTGGATGGTCGCCCAGAGCCCCTCGCCTGCGACCGTTGCAGGCGGCGGCAGAGTCACGATGCCCTCGGCGGCAGGGGCATCGCCGGGTGCGCTGGTGCCGCCTTGGCTGCGGTAGTAGCGGGTGGCGCGCTGGTAGCGCTCGCCGACGGGCAGATGCTCGGGCGCGTCGGTGGACATGGCCGACCTCCTTCAACAGACAGCATCGCTCTCCTCACGCCAGTATAGCGGGCACCCGGCCCGCGCGCCAGAGGGCGAGTGTTTCGGCGCCGCGCGGAGGCGGCGTTCCCAATCCCCATCGGGAACCAGTTGCCTGTGGTCGTGGTGTTGCGCGGTTGGGGGGTGAGAGAGAATTGCAGAGTTGGACAACTCTGCAATTCTCTCTCACCGGCGGGCAGGGCCGCGCCGGCGCTCATGGGAAGTGTGAAGGGGGGCCGTGATGCTCGGCACGGCGGATCGGGGGGGCAGGGTCTGGCCCCGGATCTTGGGGACCGTGGCCCGGCGTTCTGGATCGTCCTCGTCGTCGTCCTCGTCCTCGGTTCGACTCCCGACGACTCCGCAGGCTCAACGCGAAGCGACCGTTCCTCCTCCCGAGTGGTCGAGATCTGAGCGCGTCGGTGGTCAAGAGGCGCTACGGCGCCACAATCGACGACGAGGACGACGACGACGACGAGGACGAGTGAAGAAGGAACCCCAACATCCGGGGTCAGACTCACGGTACCCGAGGCCGTTGACTCCCGCGCGGAGCACGGCTATACTGGGGCCGGGTGCGGAACGGCTTGGCTGGGTGCCTGCGGGTCATGCGTCCTTGCGGAACATGTAGCAGAGGCACATGACGCAGGCGGTCACGGCGGCGATGGTGGCTGGCGCGAGGACGACCACAGGATGTGCCGTCGCGAGCGACGCCTTGACCAGGCGCTCCGCCAGCACGCACAGCAGGGTGAGCGCGAGCAGTTGCCTCATGGCATGGCTCCCTCTCGTGGCGGCGCGCGGATCTTCGCATAGACGCTTCTGCAATGTGCGTGCCAAGATCCGCCGCGCCGTCCGGCAGGCATAAGCGCGTAGCATTGAAGAGCTTCTGGGTTCGCGACCAGGTGTCATCGAGCCGCACAGACCCGTTCGGCGAGGGGTTTGCTGCGTTCCTTGGGGCCGTGGCTAGGGGGCAGCCCACGTGAATGCGATGCATCGCCGTGTGTGGGTCGGGGCGCTGTGGCTGGCGGCCGGGTGCATGACACCGGGTCCGACGCTGCGTGTCGGCCAGGGGCCGAGCAGCGCGAGGATCCGCTGGCTGCGCGCGAAAGCCCTCGAGGACGTGCGGGGGTGGTACGCAGGGACGTTGCGCCACGTGGCGGCGAACTTCGAGGCGGCGGACCGCTTCCTCGAGGAGGGCGACGTCAGGGGGGCGCAAGCGGCCTACCGCCGCATCATCGGCTGGTACCAGGCCGGCCCGCACCGGCGGGTCGCCGAGTTCTGGATCGCCTACTGCTACGAGGCCCTCGGCGAGCGCGACGCGGCGGCCCGCATGTATCGCACGGTCGCACGCACGGCGCCTGAGGACGGCGACCTGTGGGCCGAGGAGAGCGCGCGGCGGCTCGCGCTCCTCACGCAGCCACCCTCGTGAAGGGAGAGGCGTTTCGCCGAATCTTTCACCGAGGAAATGCCACGCTCATCGCTGTGTAACGCCTTCGTGCTTAACATAGGAAGTTGTCACGGCCCGTCCGATCTCCGCCCCCTCCCCGACGAGTGACTTACGTGATGCGCCACCCTACGGCCCTACTTCTCATCGCAGCGCTGGCCGCAGGGCGTCTGGCCCCAGCCGGCACGCCCGACAGGCTGGCGCGGACCCGCGCCGCGCTGGCTGACCTCGAGGAGTTCTGCTCGCGGACAGGGCGGGCGACGCTGTACCATCGGGTGCCGCTGCTGGTCGGTCGGCGCGTGCTCGCCGGCATTGCGGGGGTCGAGGCCAGGGAGCGGGCGGAGGTGCTCGACTACCTCTACGAGTCGTGCCTGCGGGCGAAGCTCGCGGTGCTGGAGACGATGGACGGGCGCCGGCTTCCGCTGGTTGCGCCGGCTGCGGTGCAGCTCGGCAAAGTGCGGCTCGACGGGGCGCGGTGTCGTGAGGGCGGGTCCATCGTGTTCCCTGTGGCGGCGCGGGAGGCGCCGGCGGCGGTGCTGCCGTTCTTCGCGACGGGGGAGCTGGTACGCGCGGTGCCGGCCATGGCTGGGTGCTGGCCCGCGGAGGTGGCGGGCACGGAGGTCGAGCGCGTCTATGCTTCGGACGCCCGGAGCCGGCGGGTCGGCTGGGGCCGGCCCGCTGGTGGCTTCGTGTGCGAGGGTGGAGGGGGGAGGCCGTCGGTGCTGATCTCCATCGATCACCCGCCGGTCCGCGAGGCGATCGCCCGCGACGCCGCGAAGGCGCTGGCGCAGGCGGCGCAGGAGCCGAGGCCGGTCTACTGGTCCCTCGGCGGGGGCTACTTCTACACCGACTACTCCGCTGCGTCGGCCGAGCGATTCGTCGCCTGGCTGGCCGAGCGCTACCGCACGGCGCGGGGTGTGAACGCGGCGTGGGATACGAACTTCGAGCGCCTCGGCCCGTCGCTGATGCCGACGCCGGACCAGGCTGCGGCGAGCCCCGCGCGCTGGCGCGACTGGGTCGCCTTCAACCAGTGGCGGCTGGGCGAGCACGTGCGGTGGGCGCGGAGCCAGGTTCGCCGGGCGGTGCCCGAGGCCCCCGTAGGGATGGCCTTCTCCCGCTACCTGTTTGCCGGGAGCCTGGGCCTCAGTGGCATCGACCCTGTGGCGCTGGGGAAGACCCTCGACGTGGTTGAGGCTGGCGGCGGCGACGCGATGGCATCGGAGCTGCTGCGCGCGGTCGCCGGCCCGCGGAAGCCTGTGATCGATGCGGCCGTCGGCACGGGGCCGTGTGGCGTGCTGCCCCATCTGCTCCACGGCAGTGGCGCCGTGGCGCTGCGTTCGTGGCCACAGGAGCCGCTGAGGTCGCTGAAGGCGGTAATGGGTGCGGAGCGGGCACTGCGTGAGGCGCTGGACGCGCGGCGGCTGGCGGGGGAGCTTGCGGTGCTTGCCCGGGTGCCCCGCCGCGTCGCGCTAGTGTACTCGCAGGCGTCGATGCGGCTGGCGCCGCCGTGGGCGATCCGCTGCGCGGAGTCGCCGCACACGCGGCGTCTGAGGGCCGCGTGGCAGGGCGCGCGGTTCCTCGGCGTCGGCTGCGGCTTCCTGACGAGCGACGAGGTCGCGGCCAAGCGATTCGGCGCGGCGCGGGTCATCATCGTCGCCGGCTCGCCCGTCGAGGACGAGGATGTGGTGCGGGGCCTCATCGACGCGGTCGAGACGGGCAGCCACCTGGTCGTCCTGGCGGAGAGCTGGACAGCGGGCGACTACGGGCGGGAGGCGGACCACCTGCTCCGCCTGGGCGTCGAGGTGCTGGAGACTGCTCGGCCGGTGTACAAGGCCCAGCCGCGGCCCGGCCGCGGGGGCGCACTGGATGAGATGGTCGCAACGAAGGAGCCCGAGGTCCGCGTCTCCCCCGGCCACGAGCTTGCGGCCATGGGCCTGCGGCCGCCCGTGCGGGCGCGCGGGGTCGTGCAGAAGGTCGTGGTGAACGTGCGGCACGAGGTGCTGGCCACGCTGGAGGGCGGCGGCCCGGCGATCGTGAGCTTCGCGCGCGGCAAGGGCCACGTCACTTACGTCGCGGTCCCGCTGGCGCCGGAGCATCTGGCTTGCGTGCTGCGCCTCGTGTTGGCGAGGGCCGGCATCGAGCCGCTCGTGCGGCTGATGGCGGCGAGGCCCGAGGAGACCTGGGGGATCGAGTGCCGATCTGCGGCGGCTGACGGCCGTCTCCTGGTGAGCCTGTGGAACACGACAGGCAGTGCCCGCTACGTGAGCCTCCAGGCCCCGGCGGCGCGCAGCGCCACCAACCTGTCTGCTGGGGAGGCGCTGGAGGTGCGGCCCGCGGGGAAGAGTGTCGTCGCCGGCCCGCTGCGGCTGCCCGCGTTCGATACCATTCTGGTCAAGCTCATTCCCCTCCCATGACACAGGCAGCGCCCGTCCGGCCGGGCGCGATGGCGCTCCCCGCAGACACACTCAGTGGGGGCCACGCCAGGGGAGGGGAGGCGGAGGGCCGAAGCGTGGGGCCGGGTCAGAAGGGCCACCACCAGCGTCGGCGCTTGGGGCGGATCTCGATGACGGCGCGGTTGGAGTATAGCCTGCCGGTCCAGACCCGCGCGTAGGCGAGCTTGCTGCCCAGGATCTTGACCTGCTCGGCAGAGAACTGGCGGTTGATGATGACGTAGGGAAAGTCCTTGCTGACCTCGTATGAGGCGATGATGCTGTAGCGTCCCTGCTTGAGCCAGTTGCGGACTTTGGCCGGCGGGAAGACGAAGCGGCGGCCGACGTAGGCGCGCGGCGGGAGGGTCACGAAGTGGTAGTAGTCGCCCCGCTCGCTCTCGGGGACCGTGAACTCCTGGCTGCGGTAGACTGCGCGCTGGTCCTCCTCGGATCGGACGTGGAACTTGAAGAGCCATTCGTGAGAGCGCCCGCCCTTGGTCTTGGCGAAGGGCTCGAAGTAGACGGGTATGTCCCTCTCCTTGTCGCGCTCGTCGTTGGTCATGCCGCTGCGGTTCTCGACGCGCACGTCGAGGATGATGGGCTCCTCGGTGGTGTACCGGGTCTTATTGGTGCGGATGGTGAGCTGGAGGCCGTTGCGTGGGCGCGAGATCTCGTCGGCGAGGTCGTCGATGGTCTCGGTCTTGAAGCGCTGCTCGAGCGGCTTGGGGAGGCCGATGGCGCCCTTCTCGGCCGGCTGGGGGGGCGGGGGCAGATCTGTGGGGGCTTGTCTCCTGCCCCCGAACGGCCAGAGACGGGGCATGCGGCAGCCGGCTGCGCCGACTGCCAGCATCACGGCCAAGACGAACGGAATGACTCTCCGCATGGCCCACCTCGTAGTCGCAGGGTGTGTACCTTCGGGTCGGTGGCGTCGGGCGCGGGCCGCTCGCGCTGGGACGCCGGGTCGCCGGTCAGGACGCGATGGCCTGGGCCACCAGGTCGCCGACCTCGGTGGTGGTGTAGCCCATCCTGCCGGCGCCCATTGAGGCCATTTTCGGCGTGGTGGCGGCCACGGCGGCTTCGACGGCATGCGCGGCCTCCGCCTCGCCGATCTCGTCGAGCAGCATGCCCATCGCGAGGATCGCCGCGATGGGGTTGATCGCGTTCTTGCCCGTGTACCGCGGCGCCGAGCCACCCATGGGCTCGAACATGGACACGCCGTTGGGGTTGATGTTGCCGCCTGCGGCGACACCGAGGCCGCCCTGGATCATGGCGCCGAGGTCCGTGATGATGTCGCCGAACATGTTGCTGACGACCAGGACGTCGAAGTACTCGGGGTTCTTGACGAGCCACATGCACGCCGCGTCAATGTGGGCGTAGTCGCGGAAGACGGTTGGGAACTCGGCGGCGCCCATTGCGTTGAAGGCCCGCCACCAGAGGTCGTGCGCGAAAGTCAGCACGTTGGTCTTCGCCACGAGGGTCAGCATCCCGGCCGTCTCGACGCGGATGCCCTCGTCGCTCGTCTCGACCAGCGTCGCCGTCATCCTGCCGCGCTCGCGGTGCTCGAAGTCCACGACATCGCCCACACGGCCCTCGGGCATGGCGGTCAAGTCGCCGGCGCTCACGCGGTTGACCCGCGTCCTGGCGCGGCGCTGGGTGTACTCGAAGGCCCAGCGGATGCAGCGGTCTACGCCCGAGCGGGTGTTGACCATGAGCTGGGTGGCGACCTCCTCGGGGGAGCCCTTCTTCTGGACGCCGCCGATGCCGCTGTAGAGGCCCTCGTTGTTCTCGCGGACGAACACCAGGTCGATGTCCTCCGGGCCCTTGTCCTT
>CAZDNN010000353.1:0-6876 GCA_964506385.1 uncultured Planctomycetota bacterium | reverse complement strand
GAAGGCCGCCTGAAGGCGGGCTCCCGAACGGCCTACTCCCTCCTGGAAACTGCCACGTCGCTGACCTTGACCTTCATGCCGTCCTTCATCGTCGCGTCGGGCCTGGCCACGATGCGATCTGTCGCTGCGAGACCCTCGGTGACCTCCAGCTCCAGGTCGCTGCGGAGCCCGATCGTGACGTTCTGCCGCACGAGCTTGCCGTCGGCGGCCTTGAAGACGTAGAAGCTGCGGTCGGGCGCCTGGAGGACGCTGAAGCGCGGCACGACGAGCGCATCGGCCTTCGAGCCGGTGAGGAACCGTGCCTGGACCCTGTAGCCGACCTTGAGGGCGCCATGGTCGCCGACCAGCTCGACGATGACCTTGACGCGCTGCTGCTCCACCCCGAGTGATGAGAGCTTGGTGAAGCCGGCGGGCTCGATGCGCGTCACCTTGCCTGCGATAGCCGCGATGCCGGACGCGGGTTCGAGGGTGACGGGCGAGCCCTTGGCCAGCCGCAGCGCGTCCTGGGTCAGCACGTCGGCCTCGACCTCGAGGTCGCCGAGGTTGCCAAGCAGCAGGAGCGGCTGGCCGGCGAGCAACGGGCGATCGCCCTGCTCGTGGCGCTCGAGGACGATGCCGTCGATGGGCGAGACGATCCTGGCGAGCTGGAGCCTGTGCCGTGCCAGGGCGAGACGGGCCTTGGTCTGCGCGAGCTTGTGATCGAGCACGCTCCCCTCGAGGCCTTTCTTGGCAATCCACTGCTTCACGGCACGCGGGTACAGGTTGACGGCGACGACCATGGCCTTGAGTGCGGCGCGGTAGAACTCCTGCTTGCGGAGCTCGATGAGGGAGGTCTCGGCGTCGAGGTTCGCGTCGTCGAGCTGATCCTCCGCGATCACCTTGCGGTCGAAGAGCTCCTGCTTGCGCGTGAGGTCCTTGGCGGCGCGCTCCTGGCGGGCCTTCTGCGCCGCGACCTCCTCGTCGGATGCACTCAGGGCCTCCTTGGCCGCCTGCACGGCGGCGTTGGCGTCCTCGGCGGCGATCTCCTCCAGACGGTTGTCCCTCTTGACGGCGATCTCGGCCTCGAGCTCCTTGACGGCGGCTTCCGCCTCCGCCACGGCCTGCTGGAAGGGGACGAGGTCGATCTCGACGAGGGTCGCGCCCTTCTTCACCGTGTCGCCGGGCTCCAGATCGATCCGCGCGATACGGCCGTCCACCGGCATCGTGACGGGATAGGTCTTCGCCAGCCGCGTGCGGGCGGGCTCGGTGAACGACTCCTGGATCTCGCCTCGCCGCGGCGCGGCCAGCTCGACCTCGGCGGCCTGCTCGCAGCCCAGGCAGGCGACGAGCATCACGAGAGCCAGTATCGCATGGGCGGGGTGGGGGCGGCTCTGCATCGCAGGCTACTCCTTGACCTTCATGACGTCAAGCCAGGGGAGACGGCGGATCATCCAGTGGACGATGACCTGCGCGGCGACGACGAACAGGGCCATGACCAGCGCACTGGTGGCCAGGGTCGTCGGGAGGATGACGACGGGGAAGCGATAGAGCTCGGTGTCGTAGGCCATGGACAGCACGTGGGCGAGGCCGACGCCGGCGACGAGGCCGAGCAGGATGCCGACCCCATTGAGCAGCAGGCTCTCGCCCGAGAAGATCTCGCCGATCTGGAGCGGCGTGTAGCCGAGCACCCGCAGCGTTCCGACCTCGCGCTGGCGCTCGCTCAGCGACACGAGCGCGGCGTTGAGCACGCTGCCGAAGGCGACCAGCCCTGCGAACAGGACGCAGACGCCGATGGACTTGTTCATCATGTCGCCAAAGGTCTCATCGATCTGCGTGATCGACCGCGTGCGTTCGCCGATGCCGATGACCGAGGGCCGCTCCTTGAGCGCATCGAAGAGCGGGCGGCGCGAGGCACCGCGGTACGACCTGCCCAGCACGACGTTGGCCGACCACTCCTCGCCCAGCAGGCGGCTCAGGTACGTGATGTCCGCGTAGCCCGACAGGCCGAGAAAGCTGTCCACCGTCCCGACGACCACCGCCTCGACCTCCTGCCGCCGGGCGATCAGAGGCCGCAGGCGCACCGTGTCGCCAGGCTCCACGTCGAGGGTCTCGGCGAGCTTGCGGCTGAGCACCAGACCCTCGTCGGGGGTGATGATGGGCTGGCCGGCAGCGTCGAGCGGGGTGAACAGGCGGTTGCCGGGCACGAGTCCTGTGATGCCGATCCGCTTACGATAGGGGCCGTTGGACAGATCGCAGACGACGGAGAGCTGTGCCTCCGTCTCCGCCACCCTCGGCAGCCCGCCGAACTCGCGCACCGCCCAGCCACCCCGCGGATCCCGCAGCGCGACCGTCAGGTCCTGTTGCGCGACCAGCTCGAACTCGTAGCGCAGGAGGTAGTCCATCGCATCGAGGCCGCTCATCGTCGCGACGACCAGCGCCGTCGAGATGACGCTCGCGAAGAGGCATACCGAGCTGCGGAAGGGGTTGCGGAACACGGCCCGCAGCACCATCTTCCAGCGGAACGGCAGCGGCCCCCACAGCCACGGGATGTACTCAGGCAACACCCGTCCGCCCTGCTCAGGCGGCGGGGGCCGCATCGCCTCGGCCGGCTCGAGCCGGGCGGCGCGCCACACGCCCTTGAGCGTCCCCGCCACAGAAAAGCCGACGCTGATCAGCAGGCCAGTGACCAGGATGTCGGGGTAGAGGCCGTGCTCCATGGTAGGAAGCTGGAACGTCACGCGGTACATGGCCAGGAACACGCCCTGGAGCCACCACCCCAGCGCGATGCCCGTGAGCCCGCCGAGCGTGCCGACGATGACGCCGAACCCCAGGTAGTGGCGCGTGATGGCCCAGCGCGAGTAGCCCAGCGCCTTGAACGTCCCGATGACCGATCGCTGCTGCGCGACCAGCCGCCCCATCAGCACGTTGAGGACCAGCGCGGCGACGATGAGGAACAGGCCGGGGAGGATCCGCGCGTTCACCCTGAGGCCCATCAGCTCGTCGGCGAGGAAGCGGGCTGAGGGCTGCTCCTGGATGGGCGTCGTGTTCGTGACGCCGTAGGCATCGAGCCGCTCCTCGATGAGGCGGAGGGCGTTGTCGAGCGCCGTGCGGGAGCTGTCGTGCGCGAGGCCGACGATCTGGTTGAAGGCGCCGTCGAGGTCCGCCGACTCCTGGAGGAACCGCTCGGGCAGGTAGAGGATGCCGTAGCGGGCGGGGTCGGGCGCCAGGCCGCCGCCCGGGGGCAGGACGTAGACGAACTCGGGCGACATGGCCGTGCCGACGACCAGCAGGCTGTGCCGCTGGTCGAGCAGCAGGACGCGGATGCGGTCGCCCGGCTTGAGGTGGTTGGCCCGGGCGAAGGCGTCGTCGAGGATCACCTGCTTGTCGTGGCCGTCGGCGAACCAAGTGCCCGAACGCAGCAGGATGCCGTTGAGGACGGGGAGCTGCTGCTCGGGCATGGAGATGGCGGTGCCGGTGATCGGCTCGTCCACGTCGTCGAGATCGATGCGCGCTCCGATGTTGACGCGGCCCCGCGCGGCACGCACGTTGGGCATGGCCGCGACCTCCTCGACAACGTGCGCCGGCGCCCGCTTGAGATCGACGGTGAAGTCGGCCAGGTGGTGCTCGGCGTAGTAGCGGCGGCGCGCGTCGTAGAGGTCGCGGTAGACGGCGGCCATGCCGACGAAGATGCCCACGCCGATGGTCACTATGACCAGCAGCGCCAGCAGCGCACCCGCCCGTCCGAGCATGTCGCGGAACAGCTTACGCAGCAGCACGCGGCTTACCATGACACCTGCTCGACCGGGGTCCGCGGCTCGTTCGGGCGGATCGACGACAGCGCGCCATCGCGTATGTGGGCGACGCGATGGCCGATGCCGGCAATGGCGTTGTTGTGGGTGATCAGCACCACCGTCTTGCCCAGCTCACCGTTGAGCTGGACCAGCAGGCCGAGGATCTCGCGGCTCGTCTCCAGGTCGAGGGCGCCGGTCGGCTCGTCGCAAAGCAGGAGCCGCGGGTTGCTGGCCAGCGCCCGGGCCACCGCCACGCGCTGCTGCTCGCCGCCGCTGAGCTGCGAGGGGAAGTGGGCCGCGCGGTCCGCCAGGCCCACGAGGTCAAGGGCTGCCATCGCGTCCATCGGCTCCGCGACCACCTCGGTGGCCACCTGCACGTTCTCCAGCGCGGTCAGGGTCGGCACGAGGTTGTAGAACTGGAAGATGAAGCCCACCTGCCTGCGGCGGTAGAGCGTCAGCTCGCGGTCGCTCGCCTTCGTCAGGTCCTGGTCCAGGAAGCGCACGCTGCCGGACGTAGGCCGGTCCATCCCGCCGATCATGTTCAGCAGCGTGCTCTTGCCCGAGCCGCTGGGGCCGACGATGATCAGGAACTCCCCGTCCAGGATGTCGATGGTGGCATCCCGCAGTGCGCGTACATCCACCTGGCCCATGCGATAGATCTTGCTGACGTGCTGGACGGAGACGATGGCCTCCCGCTCGCTCGAATCAGCCACAAGGTGATCCGTTCGTCACAACCCAGGGATACGGGGGCGGAACGCCCGCTATGATAACCGGGACCGCGCGGGGCAGCAAGCTGATAGCCACGGCTTTGACGAGATACGGGGCGCCGGCTATCCTGTCCACTGTCCCGCACCTCAGGCGCTGAAGGAGCATGCCCAATGGGTCAGCGGCCGAACATCATCCTGTTCACGACCGACCAGCATCGCGGCGACCATCTCGGCATCGCGGGGCACCCCGTCGTCGAGACGCCCTACGTAGACTCCTGGGTCAACCACGGGGCGTACTTCCCGAACGCCTACTCGGAAATCCCCTCGACGACGGGCGCGCGGCGGGTCCTGCACTCGGGGCGGGGCAGCTACCATTGCGGCCTCATCGGCTACGCGGGTACGCCCTGGAACCCGCCGACCACGCTGGCACAGGAGCTGGCCGACGCGGGCTACCACTGCATCAACGTCGGCTGGCGCAACATGCATCCGAGGCGGAAGCTCTTCGGCTTCCACAACGTCATCTGCCACGACCTCGGCGAGGACTGCGACGACTACTGGGACTGGCTGCGCGAGAAGCTCGGCCCCGACGTCCACGAGCGCGCTCACGGCTGCGACTGCAACGGCTGGGTCTCGCGCCCTTTCCACCTCGATGAGTATTACCATCCGACCAACTGGACGGTTCGCGTGGCCCTCGAGCAGATCGCCAAGCGCGACCCCACCCGCCCCTTCTTCATCTGGATCTCCCATCTGCGGCCACACCAGCCCTACGACCCGCCGCAGGTCTTCTGGGACATGTATATCAACCGCGAGCTGCCGCCCCCGCCGATCGGCGACTGGGCGGATCGCTATGACAGGCCGAACCCCGGCCTGGAGCCGACCTGCTGGTTCGGCCGCCTGAAGCCCGAGCAGCTCCATCGAGCGCGGGCGGGCTACGCCGGCTCGGTGACGCACATCGACTACCAACTCGGCCACCTCATGCAGCGGCTCCAGCGCGAGCTGCGCGAGGAGGCAGGCAACACCCTATGGCTGTTCACCAGCGACCACGGCGATATGCTGGGCGATCACCACCTGCACCGCAAGTGCTACGCCTACGAGGGCTCGGCCCGCATCCCCCTCGTCGTCCGCTACCCGCGCGGCTGGGACCTGCCGACGGGCACGTTCGACCACGTGGTCGGGCTCCAGGACGTGATGCCGACGCTGCTCGAGGCCGCCGGCGTGCCCGTGCCCGAGAGCGTGCTGGGCCACAGCCTGCTCGGGGCGATGCGTGGCGAGCCCTGGCGCGAGGTCTTCCACGGCGAGCATTCGCCGTGCTATGCGATGGAACAGGCCATGCAGTACCTCACCGATGGCAAGGAGAAGTACGTCTACCTGCCCTACACGGGGGAGGAGCAGCTCTTCGACCTGGTCAGTGACCGCGAGGAGTTGCATGACCTGGCCCGCGATCCTGCCAACGCCGAGCGCGTCGCGCTCTGGCGGCAGCGGCTCATCGACATCCTGGAGCCGCGCGGCGACGGCTTCGTCGAGGACGGGAAGCTCGTCGTGCGGAAGGAGCGGTGGGGGCCGGTGGTGGAGGGCTGAGGGGTACGCGCTGAGTTCGGTCTGGGTGCCACGCCCGTGGGGCAGCAACCGCATCACTCGCGAAGCGAGACGCCTGCGGCGCGGAGGCGGTGGGCCTGCGTCGGGAAGTCGTCCTGGCAGTAGGCGCGGCGGACGACGGGGGCGTTCTTGAGGCGGGGCGGGTAGGGGCTGTCGATGAAGGGGCGGATGCCGGGGGTGCGCGGCGGGTAGCCGGACTTGGCGAAGAGCGGGTGCTTGGGGTCGGGGTCGGGCAGCGAGCGGATCTCCTGCTCGCCGAGGTAGGGGCACAGGATGTCCACCCACACGATGAGCTTGCGGAGGCTCAGGGGGTCGAGCTTCACCCCGTTGTGCTTCCCGCTCATGGCGATGTGGATGAGCTTGCTTGCGTAAGAGAGCTTGGTCATGGGCGGGAGCGTGGCGTAGTCCTGCGGCCGCCAGGGCTGGTTCTCGGCGAGGATGGTGCCGGCGATGCCGCCCTCGCAGTTGGCGGGGAAGTGGCGGCGGCCGAGGCTGCGCCGCTTGCCCAGGGTGAGGGTGACGTAGGGCTCGGGGAAGGCGCCGGCGTCCTTGCTCGGGCGGAGGGTGAGGTCGAGCTTCTTGCGGCCCTTGCCCTTGCCCTGGTGGCACTTGCCGCAGTGCTTGTCGAGGATGGGCTGGATGTCGCGCTCGTAGCCGAGACTGTAGCTCGGCCCCCACGGCGGCGGCGTGGGCTTGACGGGCGGCTTGTCGAGCGCGATGCCCTTGTGGACGGGCGGCGTGACGCTGTGCAGCTCGTGGCAGCCGAGGCAGCCGTGGCGCTCGCCGGGCATGACGTTGGCGAA
>CAZDNN010000352.1:0-6877 GCA_964506385.1 uncultured Planctomycetota bacterium | reverse complement strand
GACTGCGTGCGGGTCTTCGGGCCGATCTCCGCGTTGCGAGATCTCGACGAATCCCTCGCACTCGTCTGCGAAGGACTTCTGCCACGGACTGCTAGCGGCAGCAGGCGGCGGGAACGATAGGACCCATAGGACCTGTACGACCTATAGCCCCTATGCGACAGACAGACCCTCGTCGGGGGCCGGCTCGGCGGGAGCCTCGCCCTCCCATTCCCTCGGGTCAGCGCTGATGGACCGGCAGGAAGCGGTAGTAGGCTTCGAGGCTGAGGAGGGCCATGGCGGTGGTGTAGACGCGGCCGCCGCGACGGCCCCAGGCGTGGGCGGCGGGGTCCCAGCTCCCGTGGAGGTAGCGGCCTTTGGCGTCGCGCAGGGCCGTGGTCTGGGCCTCGACGAGGGTGTCGCGGAAGAGGCGGTTCCATTCGGCCCACGGCTCGCCGCCGACCTGGTGCATGGCGGTGGTGGCGTAGTAGGTGAAGTAGAGGTCGCCGACGAGACGGTGCCTGTCCTTGCCTGGCTTGCCGTCGTTCTTCACGTGGTCGAGCAGGTGGGCCGCGGCGGCGCGGATCTCCTCCTTGTCGCCGTCGAGGAAGATGCGGCAGAGCATCCCGATTGCCGTCGGGCCGATCGATGGCTCTGCCGCGGCGACGAGGTAGGCGCTCGTGCCCTCGCCACGGCCTGTGGCCGCGAGAAGCTGGCGGGAGCGCGCGAATGCCTCGGGCGGCACGTCGAGGCCGGCGGCGGCCGCGGACTTCAAGGCCATGATCTGCCAGGCCGTCACCGAGAGGTCGCCCTCGCCGCGGGGCACGGCGCCGCCGTAGCGGAACCCTCCGTGCTCGGGCTGCACGGCGACGATGTAGTCCACCGCCCGCTGCGCCATGCGGCCCAGAGGGGGCGAGCGGCTCAGCGCGTAGGCCTCGCTCGCGGCGGTGGCGGCGATCCCCTGTTCGTAGAAGGTGCGCCAGCGGAAGGCCCCGTTGGGCTTCTGGTGCGCCCGCAGCCAGGCGAGGGCACGGCGCACGGTGGGGCGGAAGGGCCCCTTGTCCTGCGTGTACCCCGCGCCCAGGAAGGCGAGGAGGGCGAGGCCGGTGATGCCGACGTCGTGGTCCGCGCTGCCGCCCCAGCGGCGACAGCTCCACGAGCCGTCCGGTCCCTGTGCCCGGGCGAGCCATCGGAGGCCGGCTCGGACGGCGCTCTCTGCGCGGTGTGTCGTGCCGGCGCGCCCGCCGAGGGTCTGGGCGCGGGCGCTGCCCGTCCTGGCGCCGTAGATCTCGTGGGCCTCGGCGAGCTGCGGCTCGATCTCGAAGACGGGCGTCGCCGACGGCAGTTCGATCGCGGGTGACAGCGCGAGTTCCGCCAAGGGCTCGGCGACCAGCGGGATCGGCTCGACCTCGATCTCGGGCTCGACATCCTCGTAGCTCAACTCGACGAGCGGCAGCGGCGCCTCGGGCGCGGTTGGCACATCCTGCTCCGTGGGCTCCGGGGGCGGCGGCAGCTCGGGCTGGGCAAGCTCCAGGTAGCGCTGCGCGTCGGTGAGTTGCACCACGATGCCCGTGGGGACGCCCCCGGTCGGGAGCTCACGGTATGGTATCTGCCAGAAGACGACGACCACCGCCAGGTGGAGCGCAACGGACAAGCTCCACCACGGTGCCCGCCGGGCGAGGCGCACCAGGAGTTGATAGGCCCTGCTGGGCTCCCTGACGATGAAAGGCTGGAGGGCGGCGGTGTGGCCGTAGGGACGGGTGATGGCCATGGGGACAACCGGCTTCCGGCGGGGATATCGCTGACGGGGACCAGCCCATTATATCGTGCTGTCGCGCGCATGCAACCGCAAAATCGTGGGTTTGCTGGCCATATGAGGAAGCCAAGGCCTGCGCCTCCCTGGAGCAGGCTTCTCTGCCTCGCCCTCTGAGGAGAAGACAGCGTGGGAAAAGGCGTGCCAGTGGTTTGCGGCGGCGGGCCCACACTTCGCTGAAGCGTTACGCGATGTGCTCGTGTGGGGGCAGAGGCATGTGTCTGCCACGGACTGCTAGACCATGACCTGTGTTTCGCGGACGACCTCTTCGATGGTGGTGATGCCGTCGTAGATGTGGAGGAGTCCGCTTTCGCGTAGGGTGCGCATGCCTTCCTGCTGGGCGACCTGGCGGATGGTGCTGGCGCTCTCGTTGTTCATGATGAGTTCGCGGATGCTGTCGCTGATGGGCATGATCTCGAAGATGGCGATTCGGCCGCGGTAGCCTGTGTTGTTGCAGCGCTGGCAGCCTTTGCCGTAGCAGAAGTTCTTGCCGCCCATCTCGTCGGGGGTCATGCCGATGGAGGCGAGGGCTTCGGTGGATGGTTCGTACTGGGTCTTGCAGCCGACGCAGATGGTGCGGACGAGCCGCTGGGCGACGACGGCCTCGAGGGTGGCGCAGATGAGGAAGGGCTCGACGCCCATGTCGACGAGGCGTGTGATGGTGGTGGGTGCGTCGTTGGTGTGGAGGGTGGAGAGTACGACGTGGCCGGTGAGGGATGCCTGGATGGCGATCTGGGCGGTTTCGAGGTCGCGGATCTCGCCGACGAGGATCTTGTCGGGGTCCTGGCGGAGTATCGAGCGGAGGCAGGCGGCGAAGGTGACGCCGATTTCTTCGCGGATCTGGACCTGCATGATGCCTTCGAGGTTGTACTCGACGGGGTCCTCGGTGGTGATGATCTTGAGGCCGACGTCGTTGGCGTAGTTGAGCAGTGAGTAGAGTGTGGTGGTCTTGCCTGAGCCTGTGGGGCCTGTGGAGAGGATGATGCCGTGGGGCTTGTCCACGAGGCTTTTGACGACCCTGAGGTCGTCCTCGCGGAGGCCGAGGCGGTGGAGGTCGAGGCTGACGACGCTGCGGTCGAGGACGCGCATCACCACGCTCTCGCCGTGGAGGCAGGGGAGGGTGGAGATGCGGAGGTCCACGGGGTTCCCCGACATGTTGAGCTCGATGCGTCCGTCCTGGGGCAGGCGGGTTTCGGCGATGTCGAGTAGCGACATGACCTTGATGCGTGAGGTGATGGCGAGGGCGAGGTGGCGGGGCGGGGGCATCATCTCGTAGAGCACGCCGTCCACGCGGTATCGGACTTTGAACTCGTCTTCGAAGGGCTCGAAGTGGATGTCGGATGACTGGTCTTTGATGGCCTGGATGAGGATGAGGTTGAGGAGCTTGACGACGGGCATCGAGTTGGCGAGTTCCTGGAGGGCTTCGAGGTCTATGGAGGTGGACTGCTGGAAGTGCTGGATGTCGTATGTGATCTCGTCGCGGGAGTCCTCGATGTCGCGGATGAGGGCCTCGACGCTCTCGCGCTGGCCGGCGTAGTATTTCTGGATGGCGCGCTCGACGGCGGCCTCGGAGCTGACGGCGCCGGTGACCTCGCAGTTGAGCATGAAGCGCAGGTCGTCGAGGGCCTGGACGGCGAGTGGGTCGGCCATGGCGACGGTGAGGACGTCGTTTTCGAACTTGACGGGCGCGATGCGGTAGACCTCGGCGATGCTGAGTGAGACGCGGTCGATGACGTCTGGGGGGACCTCGATGCTGTCGAGGTCGATGACGGGCATGCCGGCCTGCTCGGCGAGTGCCTGGACGAGCTGGTCTTCGGTGATGGTGCCGCGCGCGACGAGGATGCTGCCGATGACGCCGCCCTCGGTTCGCGCGGCCTCGGCGGCCTCGGCGAGCTGTTCCTCGGTGACGAGGTTGCGCTCTTTGAGGATCTCTCCGATCGTGCGGCGGCGGCCACGGCGGTCCTGGCGGCTGTGCGAGGGGGCTTCCGCTGCCATTACTTGGTGCGCTCCCTATACTTCTTCTGGAGCTCGTCGGGGCGCTGGGCGTGGGTGATCATCTCTTTGTAGTCGATGATGCCCTTACTGAAGAGCTCGTAGTAGAGGAAATCGTCGAGCAGGACCATGCCCTGGCGTCGGCCGGTCTGGATCTCGGAGTCGATGCGCTCGACCTTGTTCTCGCGGATCAGGTTGGCGACGGCATCGGTCATCATCATGATTTCGAATCCGGCGACGCGGCCCTTGCCGCCGACTTTGGGCATGAGGACCTGTGAGATGACGCAGAGGATCGACACTGAGAGCTGGGTGCGGATCATCTCCTGCTGGTTGGTGGGGAAGGCGTCGATGATGCGGTTGACGGTCTTGGCGGCGCCTGTGGTGTGGAGGGTGGCGAAGACGATGTGGCCGGTTTCGGCGGCGGTGATGGCCGCGGCGATGGTGTCGAGGTCGCGCATCTCGCCGACGAGGATCACGTCGGGGTCCTGCCGCAGGGCGCGGCGGACGCCTTCCTCGAAGCTCGGGACGTCCACCCCGATCTCCCGCTGGGTGATGATGCTCTGCTTGTGCTCGTGGTAGTACTCGATCGGGTCTTCGACCGTGATGATGTGGCGATCGAGGTTCTGGTTGATGAAGTCCACCATCGTGGCCAGTGTCGTGGTTTTGCCGGAGCCTGTGGGGCCTGTGACGAGGATGAGGCCGCGGGGGCGCGTGAGGAGGTCCTTGATGTGGTGGGGGAGGCCGATCTGCTCGAAGGTCAGCAGCTTGTTGGGGATGAGGCGGAGGGCGATGCCGTGGACGCCCTTCTGCTTGTAGGCACTGACGCGGAAGCGGGCCTGGTCGGCGAAGGCGAAGCCGTAGTCGGTGGTGCCGACCTCGGCGAGCTCCTGCTGCTGGCGGTCGGGGGTGATGGCCTTCATGAAGCCCTGGGTGTCCTCGGGGGTCAGGACGGCGGTGTCGAGCTTCATCAGGCGGCCGTGGAGGCGGACTGTGGGGGGGCGGCCGACGCACAGGTGGAGGTCGGAGGCGCCGTGCTTGACGACAAACTGGAGGAGTTGGTTGATCTCGATGGCCATGTAGTTCGCGCTTTCCAGTCGTCAGGAAGGGTGGCGGCCCCGCTCCTCTCCCGGCTGGGGCTCAGTCGGCGGCGGCTTCGACGGCCAGGTCGCCTGCGGTGATTCGGAGGACTTCCTCGATGGTGGTGACGCCCTTGATGACCTTGCGGATGCCGTCCTGCATGAGGGTGCGCATGCCTGAGGCGATGGCCTGGTCGCGGATGCGGTTGGTCGCGACCTTGTGGAAGGCCATCTCGCGGATCTCGCTGTCCATCTCCATTAGCTCGAAGATCCCGATGCGTCCCTTATAGCCGGTGCCCTGGCACTCCGCGCAGCCGGCGCCGCGATAGAACGTCAGGCCGGCCGCGTCCTCTGGCGACAGCCCCGCCGCACGCAGCTCGTGCTGGGGCGGGTCGTAGGGCTCCTTGCAGTTCTTGCAGATCGTGCGGACGAGACGCTGGGCCATGATGGCCTGGATGGACGAGGAGACGAGGAATGGCTGGACGCCGATGTCGATCAGTCGTGTGATGGCGGAGGGCGCGTCGTTGGTGTGGAGGGTGGAGAAGACCAGGTGGCCGGTCAGGGCGGCCTGGATGGCGATCTCGGCGGTCTCCTGGTCGCGGATCTCGCCGACCAGGATCACGTTGGGCGCCTGGCGGAGCATGGCGCGCAGGATCCGGGCGAAGGTCATGCCGATCCGCTCCCGCACCTCGGCCTGGTTGATCCCGGCGATGCTGTACTCGACGGGGTTTTCGGCCGTGATGATCTTGCGGTCCGGCGTATTCAACTCGTTGAGCGCGGCGTAGAGGGTCGTCGTCTTCCCTGAGCCGGTGGGCCCAGTCACGAGGAAGATGCCGTTGGGCCGCTTGATGATCTGCTTGAAACGGCGGTAGTCGTCGTCGCCAAAGCCGAGGTCCTGGACGCCGAGGAGCACCGACTCCTTGTCGAGGATACGCATGACGAGGCTCGGCCCGTCGGTAGCGGGCAGGGCGGAGACGCGTAGGTCGATGTCGCGGCCCAGGAGCTTCATGCGGATGCGGCCGTCCTGGGGCCGACGCTTCTCCGCCACGTCCATGTTCGCCATGATCTTGCAGCGCGAGATGATGGCGCCCTGGAGGCTCTTCGGCGGATTCTCCACCTCGAAGCACACGCCGTCCACGCGGTAGCGGATGCGCAGCCGATTCATCATCGGCTCGATGTGGATGTCGCTGGCCCTCGCCCGCAGGGCCTCGGTGATGATGAGCGTCACGAGCTTGATGACCGGCGCGTCGTCGGGGTTCTGGGCCAGCTCGTCGGCGAACTGGTCGCCCTCCTCGAAGGTGATGTCGCTCTCGGTGAACTCCTGGAGCATGTTGTCCACCGTCTCCTCGCCGACCTCATACTTCTGCGAGATGGCCTCCTCGATGGTGTCGCTGGCGGCGATTACGAAGTCGATCTCGCAGTTGGTGGCGAAGCGCAGGTGGTCCAGGGCGTAGAGGTCGAGGGGGTCCGCGACGGCGACGGTCAGCCGCCCGTCCTCACGGGAGATGGGGATCAGGTGGTGCTCGCGCGCCATGGCCTTGGGCACGGCGTCGAGCGCGTCCTGCGGAATGTCGATCGCACGGGGGTCCACCACCCGGCGGTCGAACTGGCTGGCCAGCGCGCGCGCGATGTCAGCCGGCTGGCAATAGTCGAGGGACAGGAGGGCATCGCCCGTACGCACGCTCGTCGTGCGCTGCAACTCGAGCGCCTCCTCGAGTTGCTCGTTGGTCACCACGCCCATCTCGGCGAGGATGCGACCCAGGAGTTTGCGTCGTTGCGCCATCGTCCCGCCTCGGCGAAGACGTGCTGGGGGCAGAAGCCGGTTCCGGGGAGCAGTCACGGCTACCCGAGGCCCTTAAGCTCGGCCGGGCTCCCCCACGAGTAACTCCCATGGGGGCAGACAACCGTCCCGCACCAGACCCAAGTCTACCACATTGCGCACGAGTTCGTCAAGCGTGAAGTGCGCGGGGAGTCTGGCCCCGGTTCTTGGGGTTCCTTCCTCGCCCGTCCGCGTCGTCCT
>CAZDNN010000351.1:0-6912 GCA_964506385.1 uncultured Planctomycetota bacterium | reverse complement strand
GGGATCGATCCGCCTTCGCGAGGCGACGTAGCCGCTTCGGCGGAGTCGGCCCGCAGAGCCGCTCGATCCCATAGGGTGTGCCCAGTCCGAGTTTTCCTCGGCCCACCCTGCTCGCAGGGTGCGCTGGAGGACTCTAGAGAATCTGCCGATGCCCGATCTTCGGCCGCCAGCGCATGATCGGGCCGCGCTGGACGGTCAGCACGACCGTCTCGACAAAGGAGTTCAGCGAGACGTACTTCGTCAGGAACTCCGCGACGACGGCACCGAGCAGGAAGCATCCTGTGCCGGTGAACGCCGTTTCGTCGAAGGTGATCCCGACCTCGAGGCCCCTGGCGAATGCGATGGGGCCGGGTGTCGGCACGGGCCGGGTGATCGCCCGGCTGCGAATGCTCTTGACGCCGTCGATCTGCTTGCGGATCTGCTCGTCGCCGGGGTTGCCGTAGAGCTTGAGGATCTCGCGGAGCGCCGCCGCGCCCTCGCTCTGCGACGTGTCGATGAGCGACAGGTAGTTGAGCGCCAGATGGCTGATGGCCCGCCACGCGAAGTCGCCCTCGGCGTAGCTGGCCATGGGTGGCTGCGGCCGTCCGCTCACGCAGCGAATGCTGTCCACCGGCACGGCGGCGCTCGTGTCGAGGTTGAAGTCGGTCATGCCCTGGCCGACGGGCATCATGATCGGCAGGTCGCGGTTGGTGCACAGCGTCTCGACGTGGAGCTGGCGCAGGTTCGTGCTGTAAGGCGCCGCCTTGGCGTCCACCAGCGAGACGTAGACCTCGCTGCCGGCGTAGCGGGACCGCCGGCCCCGCTGGCGCTCCCGGGCGCTGAGCGTGCGCGGCACGCGATGCACCGCGTAGTAGGCGCCGGCGCCGCCCGAGGCCGCGTCGAAGTCACTCGCCGAGTAGAAGGGGCGGAATTCCTGTTCGTCCGCCGCGCTCATCCCAGTGCCGATCACGCGGCGGACCTGGTAGACCTCGTAGTCCTCAGGCCGCGTCTTGTCGGGCACGACGTGATGCTCGGCGAAGCGCTCGGAGAGCGGGATGGGGTCGGCGCGCTTGGGAAACAGGTTGATCACGGGGGTGCAGAAGAGGGCGAAGTTCTCGGCGTTCACCCTGCCTTCGAGCTCGAGGCGCTGGTTGTTGAGCAGGATGAGGATGTCGAGCTGGTTCCCCTCACAGCGGGCCATGGCGCCGCGGAGGCCCGTGAGGCGAGCGAACATGAAGCGCTCGTGGAGGGCGAAGTACTCGCGCAGCAGGCGGTAGCCGTGGAAGGAGCGGGCGTCGTAGGGCAGAAGCGCCTCGTCGTCGCTGAAGCCGACGCGCTCGATGTAGCGGAAGCCCCGGCCCGTCTGCCACTTGACCGGCCGCGTCGTGCTCTGGACCACGAAGCCGAGGCCGTGGGCGAAGATCTGCTCGTAGATCTCCATGGGGGTCTCGTCGGGGCCTCGCAGGTGGAAGACCAGCTCGTCGAGCTTCACCTTGTCGAAGCGCAGGCCGGCGGTGGATTCCACCCGGATGCGGAGGGCCGCCTTGGCCCTGGCGCTCGCAGGCGGCTCGTAGGCGCCGAGGTCGCGGGTGTGATAGGCCGCCTCGACGATCCGCAGGGGCCACAGCGTGACGGGGTGGGCCGTCCGGTACTCGCAGCGGGTCCCCTCACCGCCGCTGCGCAGCACGGTGTGGCGCGGGATGGGGAACCCGTCCGCCAGGCCGTCCTCCGTCAGGTCGGGCTGGAACTGCACGACGGTCATTGACGGCGTGGGTGCCAGGTAGTGCGGGTAGACCGTCTCGAGCATCGAGTGGGTGAAGCGGGGGAACTCCGCGTCGAGCTTCAGGTGCACCCTCGCGGCGAGGAAGGCGAAGCCCTCGAGCAGGCGCTCGACCCACGGGTCGGGGCAGACCGCCGCGGGGTCGGTGCTCAGGGCCAGCCGCTCGGCGATCTTGGGAAACTGGCGGGCGAACTCCACCGCTGTGTGCCGCACGTGGGTCAGCTCGAGGTCGTAGTATCGCAGCAGGCGGTCGTCCATGCGGCGCGTCCTGAACTATCTCGGTCGGAGGCCCTGCCTCTCCCTGACAGCCGGATGGGGCGAAGGCTGCTTGGGCGAGTGGAGGAATGCAATGCCGGGGAGCGCGTCCGGCCGTCCCCGCCGCACTCCGGTCAGCCACTCATCGGGTGCCCTCTCCTCCTCACACCATCCACTGCCCCGTCTCGAGGTCCACCTCGGTCTTGACGTAGAAGGCCTCGGGCGCGGGCTGTGCCCACAGCTCGCCGGCGATCTCGAAGGCCAGGGCGTTGCTGCTCATCTCGTCGCTCTGGGCGTAGACGCGGACCTCGAGGGTTTCGGGGATCAGCCGCGGCTCGAATGCGAGGATCGCCCGGCGCAGGGCGTGCTCCATCTCGCCTGTCTCGATGCCCGACGCCGTCATCCCGCACAGGTCGGGGATCCCGTAGTTGATGACCGAGCTGATGACCTCGGGGTAGTCGTAGATCGGCTCGCCCAGGGCGTGGGCCCCGGTGTTCAGGAGGTTGCGCAGGTCACTGCGCACGGAGTCGAGGTAGCGGCGCGGCGAGATCACGCGGCGGTCGCGGCCCTCGACCCGCGTCGTCGGCTCCTCGTCGGTAAGCCGGTCGAGCAGGCATGGCACGAGCCGCTCGTAGGGCATGAGCTCAGGCATCAGCGTCTCCCTCGCCCCCGCCCGAATCGTCCTCGACCTCGGGCGGCAGTGCCTCCTCGGATGCCTCGGGCGGGCCATCGCCGACGATGATGGCCCGGACGTCCATCAGCGGGTACTCGCCCTGGTCGGTGCAGAGCATGCGCTGGCCGAGGCCGATGTAGTGGCCCCCGTCCTTCTCGGTCCAGTCGGTCTTGCGGGCGAGACGGATGCCGGGGTCGTCGGAGCTCTCGGAGCCAGGGTACCGGGTGGGGATCAGGCCGACGGAGGTGCCGCCGTTGGACCAGGTGAAGTGGGCAGGCGTCCACACCGCGTCGCGCAGGTCCGCTGGCTCCTCCATGACGATCTGGGCGATGTTGGGGAAGGGGATCCAGTAGTACCGCCCCTCGACGATGGCCTCGAGGATAGGGCCGAGGCGGGTGTCGGCGTCGGCGATCCACTCGAACTCCTCGCCGTTGATCGTCCCGCCAACGGCTGGGGCGGCGGCGAAGGCCCGGTCCCGCAGCTCGGCAGCGGCGGCAAGCTCGCCCTGCGCGACGAGCTGGCTGGCCTGGATGAGCCAGACCACCCAGTCCTCCGGCTCGCCGAAGGGCATGGGGGCGCGCTGGCCGGCGAAGATTTGGGCCCGCAGCGCCTCGCAGTTGAGGGCAGGGCGGCAGACCTCGGCCATGAGGGCGTTCTCGGCATGCATCTCGCCGGCCACGTTGAGTTGTGTCATGGCCCGCTTCCACTCGCCCCGTACGCACAGGAGCTGGAAGAGGAAGATGCGGAGCTTATGGTCGGCGGGCTTTGCCCGCACCTCGCTGGTCAGCGCGGCGAGCGCCTCGTCGAGCTGGCCCTGCTTGAGCAGTTCCGCAGCGTCGGCAGCCATAGCGACCCCCTCAGCGGGTGAGTGAGTTACCCAACATGCGCGCCTATTCTAGTCCAGACGGACGCTGCGCGCAAGGTGCCGCATGGAGAGAATTCCGGCCTTTTCGCCCCGGTGTCGCTTTTCCCTGTACTCGGTTCTCCTTTTCCCACCCTGCGACCGATCATCCTTGACATTCCCTCCTGCCCATGCGGCATTCTGTTTACGCGTGGCCACCACCAGATTGATGATATCCCGCCGGCGGCCTCACGCTCAGCAAGCACGGGCCGTCGGCGTCGTCACGCGGGGGCCCCGCAGCCCCCCTCCCTTCCCCCGCCGAAGCGGCGGAGGGCTGCCCCCCACGTGCCTCCGCCGACTGGGAGACTCCCCGACGCGGCCCGCAGGGCGCAGGGCAGCAGGCAAGCCAGCGGCATCGGGCGAGGCCCACCGCGGTCAATTCCGGGAAACACTCAGTGGTCGCGTCGGTAGGAAGAGCGACCCCGGCAGGCGCCCCCGGCCCGCCAGAGCGGGCATGCTGGCGGATCGCGCATGCCTACGAGCCACCCGCGAGATGGCGGACGAACCGCTCGAAGAGCTCGGGGCCGCTGTAGCGCCGCCGCGCGAGGTCCGGGTGGGCTCCTGCCCACTCGAGGGCCAGGAGCAGAGGCATCCATCGGACGGGACCCTGGCCGGAGCCATCGCCGAAGGCGTAGAGCGCGCGGGACACCTTGCCGGGCAGCTCCAGCCGCTCGACTCCGCCCCGATCCGGCTCGGAGCACGCCGCGGGGGGCGACGTGACGAGGTACTCGCGGCAGGCCAGCGGCCGCTGGGGATGGATGGAGCAGGCCTCATCCTCGAGGAACGGGCAGGGGATCCCCTGGCGGAAGTATGCGAGGCCCAGCTCGCGCCTTTCCTCGTCGTCGGGCTTCTCGGGGAGCTGGCGGACGGCGTCGAGGAGGCCAGCCGCAGCCAGGCGCTCCAGGCCGTCGGCGAAGCGCTCCCGCACCGCCGTCTGGCGGGCGGGTGGCAGCACGGCGACGAGCTCGGCCAGGGCCATTGCCTCCGCCTGCGCGACGGGCACGGGCTGGCGACAGCACGCGCCGCAGCCCTTGCGGCAGGAGACGGTCCTGCCCTGGCGCTCGGCCTGGCGGACCGCCGCCGCCACAACACTATCGGTGAGGGCCCCGAGAGCCGGCAGGACGTCGGCAAGGCGGCTCGGCCCCGCGGGGACGGGCGCCCGGACGTAGACGGTCTCCCCGCCCAGGCGAAAGCGGAGCTCACAGGCCGCTCTGCCGTCGGGCTTCGGGCTGCTCACGGCAACTATCCTGTTCCTGTTGCGGATCCGTCGAATGGGAGGGCGAGGCTCCTGCCGAGCCGCCCTTCGCCCCCTGAATCGGCTCAGCGGGAGCTTCGCCCTCCCGGACCGGGACTTTCCGCAACAGGAACTACCCTGCGCCCCAAGCGGGCCGGACGGGCGCGGCAGGCGGGCCAGTGGGATCGCGCCGCTACCCGGGAGTGTTGGTTTCGAGGTCCCATGCCGCCATCACCATCCCCCCGGGTTCACCCGCGTGACTGATGGGCACGTACTGCCATTCGATCCGCGAGTAGGCGAAGCTGATCTCTTCGACCGGCCGGGGTGCCCCCTCGAGGGTCACCCTGCCCGTGAGGCGGGCGCTGGCGACGGTCGTGTCGCGAAGGAGGATGGTCAGGAAGTTGACGTGCGAGGCTGCCTGCTCGCACAGCTCGATGCGGACATCTTTGACCAGGGTCCCCTGCGCGCAGTAGCGGTAGAGCATGGGGGAGGCCTTGTCCACAACCTTGGAGACGACGAGATTGTCGAAGTCGGCGCGCTCCCCCATGGAGCCCGCCCCCAAGCCGGTCCCTGAGGGCTGGCGCACCCCCCAACTTAGCCCGATGGCCTCGATCCACTCCTGGTGCTTCGCATCAGTCGACTCGCCGGTGATCCCCTTGATCTTGACGAAGATGTCGATGCGCTTCTCGGTTTCGCGCGCGATGTCGAGGGACCGCGACTCGGCCATCAGCTCGCTCCCATGGTATGGTCTTCAGGTCTGGACTGTGGCAAGGCGTGCAGGAGACGCCCCGCGCGCGCCGCGACGGCACCGCGACGAGAGGGCGGGGAAGCTGAGCGGCGCGCGCTGGGTGATGCCACGGGCCGCGCGGCCCGCGGCGGGGGTTACATCTTCCTGTTCTCGATCATGCTCCAGCCGAAGACGATGGCGGCGCCGGGCTTGCCGGCGTGGGTCATCGGGACGTACTCCCACTGGATCGTGGCGAAGTTGAAGGAGACCTCCTCGATGGGCCGGGCATAGACCTCCTCGTTGGCGACGCCGCTGGGCTTGATCGAGCTGATGATGGCATCGGTGAGGGTCCAGCGCATGTACATGTGCGCACTGCCGCCGGCCTCGCAGAGCTCGATCATGACGGTGCCGAAGTGCCAGCCGGAGCAGCAATGCTGGTGGAGCAGGGGTGTCGCGACGTCGAGGACCTTGGTGATGGTGAAGTCAGCCACGTTGACGCGGGCGCCAGTCCGGCCGCCGGTGCGTGAGGTGGCGGTGCCGGCGGGCTGCGAGACGTCGTGGCGGAACGAGATGATCTCGATCCACTGCGGGTGGTTCGCGTCCGTGCTCTCTCCGTTGACCCCTTCGATCTTCAGATACCCGTCGTACGCCATAAGATGCCCTCCTTAGGCAAGGGTGGTGTCCGCGCGGACACCGCGATGGGGAAACGACCAGGCGTCTCGAGCGTCCCCCGCACCTGGGACTCCGCCCGGGCCGCCACGACAACGCGGTCAGGCCTCCTTGACGGAGGGCAGCTTCGAGACCAGCCGGAGCGAGACGGTTAGCCCCTCGAGCTGGTAGTGTGGGCGCAGGAAGAACTTGGCCGAGTAGTACCCGGGGTTCCCCTCGACGTCTTCGACGACCACCTCGGCCGCGGCCAGGGGCCGCCGGGCCTTCGCCTCTTCGGTCGCGTTCGCAGGGTCGGGCTCGACGTAGCGCATGATCCACTCGTTGAGCCACCGCTCCATGTCGCCCCGCTCCTTGAAGCTGCCGATCTTGTCGCGGACGATGCACTTGAGGAAGTGGGCGAAGCGGCAGGTGGCGAACAGGTAGGGGAGCCGCGCCCCCAGCTTGGCGTTGGCGGTGGCGTCGGGGTCGCTGTACTCGGCGGGGCTGTGGAGGCTTTCGGCGCCGACGAACACCGCGTAGTCGGTGTTCTTCCAGTGGCTGAGCGGGATGAGGCCGTTCTTGGCGAGCTCGGCCTCGCGGCGGTCGGTGATGGCGATTTCGGTGGGGCACTTCATGTCCACGCCGCCGTCGTCGGTCGGGAACGTGTGGCAGGGCAGCCCTTCGACGAGCCCGCCGCTTTCCACGCCGCGGATAC
>CAZDNN010000350.1:0-6923 GCA_964506385.1 uncultured Planctomycetota bacterium | reverse complement strand
ACGAGGACGACGCGGACGGGCGAGGAAGGAACCCCAAGAACCGGGGCCAGACTCCGGTCAGAGGAGCGCGCGGATGCAGCCGGCGACGGGCCTTGCCAAGCGGACGTGTATCGGGTAGACTCTGGACAGCCGCGTCCGGGTGTCCAACCCTCGTCGCGGTCCGGGTCGCGCGAACGTGGCGCGACGGGCAAGAGGCCTGGTGCGGGTCCGCCGGAACCGGATCCCCAGGCACGGCTTCTTGCAGAGAGGAGGTGATCTATGGTCGACTTAGCGTGTAGGTGGCCGTCGACCTGATCGGGTCGACGGGCCCGGCAGGGTCCGACGGCCACTGCTCCTGGGGCCGGCGCTTATCCCGGTAGGCGCCGGCCTCCTCATGACCAGCCGGCAGCGAGGAACAGCGCTCGGATTGGCGGCGCTGGAGGACTCGTGGCGCTTGCCGGGCGGGCAGCGGATCGGTATGGTACTGGCGGGGCGCGTGCGGCGGCGCCGTGGCCGACGGGGACGATGCGGAAGGGTGACGGAAGATCGGGATGATCGACTACAGCGTGTCCGACGGCGTCTGCGTGCTGCGCCTCGATTCCCCTCCCGTCAATGCTATCACCTTCGAGCTGCTGGGGGGGCTGCGGGCCGCGATCGCCAGGGCGAGCGCCGACCCCGATGTCCGCGGAGTTGCAATCGCAGGGAAGCCGGGTCATTTCAGCGCGGGCGCTGACGTGGCCATCCTGCGGGCGAGCGAGCAGGCCGAGGACGCCGTGCGGACCTCCCGCATCTTCCAGGAGGCCTTCCAGGACGTCGAGGACTGCCCGAAGCCGGTGGTGGCGGCCGTGGCGGGGAGGATGATGGGCAGCGCCGTCGAGCTGGCCGCCGCCTGCCACTACCGCGTATGCGCCCGAGGCACGCGGTTCTCCATGCCCGAGGTCACCCTCGGCATCAACCCGGGCGCGGGCGGGACGGCGCGGCTACCGAGACTGATCGGCGCCGCGCGGGCGCTGGAGATGCTGCTGACCGCGAAGCCCATCGACGCGGCCGAGGCGCTTGCCTGCGGCCTCGTCGATGCTGTGTGCGAGGGGGAGGCGCTGCTCGAGCGGGCCCGCGAGCTGCTGGACTCCTGTCCCGGGCCGCGCAGGACCCGCGAACGCGCGGACGCGGTGTCGGATGCTGAGGCCAACGCGTCGGCCTTCGCGGCGGCGCAGAAGGTGATCGCGCTGGGCCGGCCCGAGATCATCGCCCCCACGAAGATCCTCGAGGCGGTGCGGGCGGGCATCGAGGAGTCGTTCGAGGCGGGCCTGCGCCGCGAGCGGACGGGCTATGCCGAGTGCATGGCCACCCTGGGCACCCGCAACAAGCTCTATCTCTTCTTCGCGACCCGCGACACCGCCAAAGTGGAGGGCATTGGCGACGCGCGGCCTAAGCCGGTCGCGCAGGCGGCGGTCGTCGGGATGGGCTCGATGGGCACGGGGATCGCCCACGCCTGCATCATCGGCGGCGTGCCCGTGGTGGCATGCGACGAGCAGGAGGCGGCCCTCGGCCGCGGGCGGTCTAGGATCGAGCGGTCGGTCCGCAGGCGGGTGGACGAGGGGAAGATGGCCGCCGAGCGCGCCGAGGCCATGCTCGCCCTGCTGACGGTGACGACGGACTGGGAGGCACTCGCGGCCGCCGATCTGGTAGTCGAGGCCGTCTATGAGGACGTCGCGGCGAAGCGCGCGGTGCTGGCGCGCCTCGAGGAGCTGTGCGGGCCGGACACCGTGCTGGCCTCGAACACCTCGACCCTCTCGCTCGACGCGCTCGCCGAGGGGATGCGGCATCCCGAGCGGCTCGTGGGCCTCCACTTCTTCAACCCCGCCCACCGGATGCCGCTGGTCGAGGTCATCCGCCGCGACGGCGCGTCACCCGCGGCGGTCGCCACAGCGCTGAGGTTCGCCAAGACCCTCCGCAAGACGCCCGTCCTCGTGCGCAACCGCGAGGGGTTCCTGGTCAACCGGATCTTCATCCCCTATCTCAAGGAAGCCTTCTGGCTGCTCGAGGAGGGGGCGGAGCCGCGGGCGATCGACGCGGCGGCCGTCGAGTTCGGATTCCCCATGGGGCCGCTGACGCTCATCGACATGGCCGGCCTCGATATCCTCGTCCACACCGACGCCGTGCTGCGTCGGGCCTTCCCGCGGCACGGGCCTCTCTCGGCGATCGTGACGCGCCTCGTCGAGCGGGGCCAGCTCGGCCAGAAGAGCGGGGCGGGGGTTTACAGATACGAGCCCGGCGACTATACTCCACATCCCAGCGACGTCGCCGACGCGATCGTCGCCGATGCCAGGGCCGGGCGTTGCCGCGAGATCGCCTCCGGCGAGATCGCCCGGCGCCTCGTGCTGCGGATGGCCGCCGAGGCATTCTGCGTGCTGGAGGAAGGCATCGCCCAGCGGGAGAGCGACATCGATGCCGCCATGGTGCTGGGCACCGGGTTCCCCGACTTCCGGGGCGGCGTGCTCAAGTATGCCCGCGACATCGGCCTCGACACGGTGTTCGAGCAGCTCGGGACGCTGGCCGAGCAGTGCGGCGAGCGCTTCGCCCCCTGCGAGCTTCTCCGCGAGATGAAAGGAACCGATTGATGGCAGCCGAGCGGAAGGATTTCGAGTCCACGGGGATGATGAAGAAGGTCATGGGCAGGTACTTCATGGAGCTGGCCGCCGGCCCGAAGGAAGGCAAGAAGACGGCCTGGTGCACGAGCGTCGGCCCCGCCGAGCTGCTCCGCGCCCTCGGCTTCAACGTCTATTTCCCCGAGAACCACGGCGCCATGCTCGGCGCGACCCGCATGGCGACCGACCTCATTCCCCTGGCCAACGCCCGCGGCTTCTCGCCCGACATCTGCTCCTATCTCACCAGCGACGTCGGCTCGTACCTGAAGGGCGAGACCCCCCTCCAGAAGATGGGCATGGACGGCCTGCCAAGGGCCGACGTCCTCGTCTTCAACACCAACCAGTGCCGCGACGTCAAGGACTGGTTCCAGTTCTACGCCCGCGAGTGGGACGTGCCGTGCGTCGGCATCCACACGCCGCGGGCCATCGGCGACCTCGGCGGCTCGATCATCGACGACGTGGCCGCGCAGACCGAGGCCCTCGTCGCGCCGCTCGAAGAGGTCGCAGGGACGAAGCTCGACCCCGAGCGCCTGCGCGAGGTCATCGCCCTCTCGAAGCGTTGCACCGAGCTGTGGAAGGCCGTGCTGGGGACCGCCGCCAACGTCCCCTCCCCACTCACCTTCTTCGACGGCACGATCCAGATGGGGCCGGCCGTCGTGCTCCGCGGCCACCCCGATGCGGTGGACTACTATGAGACGCTGCTCGCCGAGCTGGAGCAGCGGGTCGCCAACGGCGTCGCGGCGGTCGAGGACGAGGCGTTCCGCATCTACTGGGAGGGGATGCCGATCTGGGGTAAGCTGAGCAGCCTCGCCAAGCAGTTCCTCGCGCTCCGCACCTGCATCGTCGCCTCGACCTACTGCAATAGCTGGATCTTCGAGGCCCTCGACCCCGACGACCCCTTCCGCTCGATGGCCCGCGCCTACTCCAGCATCTTCATCTGCCGCAGCGACGACGAGAAGGAGAAGTACATCGAGGAGATGGTCGCCACCTTCAAGGTGGACGGCATCCTCTACCACGATGCGAAGACCTGCCCGAGCAACTCGAACAGCCGCTACCAGATGCCGCAACGTCTCCAGGAGCGGCTCGGCGTGCCCTACCTGATCGTCAACGGCGACCTGAACGACCTGCGGCTCTACTCCGAGGAGCAGACCCGCACGAATATCGAGGCCTTCGTCGAGCAGTTGGCCGAAGCCTGAGAATGACCGAAGCGAGAGGGATGAGTGGATGGGTGGATGAATGGATGCATGGATGAAGCAGGAGGCGCTGCGCTCTGACACCCATCCACCCATCCAGCCATCCATTCATCCCCTCCGATTGTGATCGGAACACGTGACGTATGGGTTTCTTCTGCGGCATCGACATCGGCGCGTCAACGGCCAAGCTCGTCCTCATCGACGAACGGCGCGAGACCGTGGCCAAGGCACTGCGACGGTCCGGCGTGGACTATGCGGCAGCCGCCGAAGAGAACCTCGCGGAGGCCCTCGCCGCGGCAGGCATCGAGCGCAGGCAGATCGCGCGGACCGTGTCCACCGGCTACGGCCGCGACAACGTGCCGTGGGCCGACGGGCGGATGACCGAGATCGCCTGCCACGGCAAGGGCGCGTTCCACCACTTCCGCCGTCGGATGACCGTCATAGACATCGGGGCGCAGGACAGCAAGGTGATCCACCTCGACGACGCGGGCCGCCGCACGAGCTTCAAGATGAACCGCAAGTGCGCGGCGGGCACGGGCGCGTTCCTCGACGAGATTGCGCTGCGGCTCGACCTGCCGGTCTCCGAGCTCAACGGCCTGGCCGAGCGCTCGACGAAGGAGGTGACCCTCGGCAGCTTCTGCACGGTCTTCACCGCGACGGAGATCCTCGCGAAGATCCGCGCGGGCGAGCGGGTCGAGGACATCGTGAAGGGCGCCTTCCGCTCCGTCGTGAAGCGGATAGTGGAGATGGACACGGTGGACGGCGCGCTGGTGATGACGGGCGGGGTCGTCGCGCACAACCCCCTGCTGGCCACGCTCGCCGAGGAGGCCTTCGACACGCCAGTGCACGTGCCGCCCGACCCGCAGCACATCGGCGCCCTCGGCGCCGCCCTGTTCGCCTTCGAGCAAGCCGAGAGAGGAGAACCGTGATGCTCGTCCAGAATCCGCCCGTAGCGCTCAGCGATCGCGTCGTGATGCTGGGGACGAACCAGTATCCGCTCTTCCTGGTCAAAGGCGCGCAGCACGGCGCCATCTTCGAGGGCGGTGTCGGGGCGATGGGGCCACTGGCCCTCGAGCAGCTCGAGGGCCTCGGCATCGCGCGCGACTACGTCAAGCAGGTCATTGTGACCCACGCACACCCCGACCACGTGATGGCCGTGCCGCTGTTCCGTAAGGCATTCCCCGACATCCAGGTCGCCGCGTCGAAGGCGGCCGCGGAGACGCTGACCATCGAGAAGGCCATTGGCTTCTTCAGCAAGATCGACGGCGCGCTCACCGACGCGCTCGCCCAGGCGGGCCTCATCGGCGACCAGCACCGCCCGGAGCCACTCACCGAGGCGCAGATCGCCGTAGATCGCATCATCGAGGAAGGCGACCGCATCACGGTGGACGGCACGAGCTTCGTCGTCCTCGAGACGCCGGGCCACAGCGACTGCTCCCTGAGCTTCCACGAGCCCCTCCAGAGGGTTCTCGTCATCTCCGACGCCACAGGCTTCTACGTCCCGCCCGATTACTGGTGGCCCTGCTACTTCGTAGACTACGGCTGCTACCTCAGCTCGATCGAGCGCCTGGCGGCGCTCGACGCCGAGGTGCTCTGCCTGAGCCACAACGGCGCCATCACGGGCGCGGCGGACGTCAAGGCGTACTTCGACAGCGCCATCGCCGCGACCCGGGCCTACCACGAGCGCATCATCGCCGAGGCCAACGCGGGCAAGGGCGTCCGCGACATCGCCGGCCGGCTCGGCGCCGAGATACACCAGCGGACAGGCCTGCTGCCGCTCGACTTCTTCCAGAAGAACTGCGCCCTCCTCGTCAAGCGGTCACTCGAGCACGAGGGCATCGAGGCCGAGAATTAGCCTCCCTGTACTCGAACACGGGGGATCTTCTTTTCCGCGAAGAAAACTCGGACTGGGCACACCTTATTGGATCGACTGGCCTTGCAGTCGATCCAGTAAGTCCTGCTCCTTACTGGCACGTTGCGTCCTCGCCGCGCCCTCGAAGAAGAAGACAAGCCCAGACGAGCTGGGCGTGTCTTCCAGGTGTGCCCAGCCCGAGTTTCCTTCTTGGGCTGCGGCCGAAGGCAACGATATGAGAGGATGACAATGGCTGGCTCGCGCGTCCTGGGCACGGGACATTATCTGCCGCCGAAGGTCGTCACGAACTTCGACGTGATGCAGATGATGGAGACGACCAACGAGTTCATCGTCGAGCGCACCGGCGTCCATCGCCGCCGCCACGCCGAGGCCGGCGTGAGCGCCACGGACCTCGCCGTGCCCGCCTGCGAGGCCGCCGTCGCCGATGCGGGCCTCGAGATGAGCGACATCGACCTGCTCATCTTCAACACCATCACCCCCGACCACGCGGACCCCGGCAGCGGCTTCTTCCTCCAAGCCAGGCTCGGCGTGCCCGGCATCGCGGTGATGGACATCAAGGAGCAGTGCTGCGGGCTGCTCTACGGCATGGCCATCGCCGACAGCTTCATCAGGACGGGCCGCGCCCGCCACGCGCTCGTCGCCTGCTCCGAGGTGCTCTCGAAGCGCATCGACGGGTCCTACGACGGACGCAATATCGCCATCCTGCTCGGCGACGGCGCCGGCGCCGCCGTCGTAGGCCCCTGCGACGAGCCCGGCCGCGGCATCCTCTACACCGCCCTCCACGCCGACGGCTCCAACGCCGAGTCCCTCTACACCGCCGCCCCTGGCACCGCCCTCGGCCAGATGCAGATGGTGACCCACGAGGACATCGACGCGGGCCGCGTCCACTTCCGAATGGACGGCAAGACCGTGTTCGTCAACGGCGTCGCGCGGATGTCCGAGGCCGTGGTCGAGGCGCTCGACGCCAACGGCCTGACGCTGGATGACCTCGACGTGCTCATCCCCCACCAGGCCAACCTGCGCATGCTCGAAGCCATCATCGAGCAGATCGGCGCCCCGCCCGAGAAGGTCTTCATCAACGTCGAGGACCACGGGAACATGGCCTCAGCCTGCCTCCCCATCGCCCTCGACCAGGCCCGTCAGCAGGGGATGGTCGCGGACGGCAGCCTCGTCCTCCTCGTCGGCTTCGGCTCCGGCTTCGTCTGGGCCTCCACCCTCCTGCGCATGTGA
>CAZDNN010000349.1:0-6931 GCA_964506385.1 uncultured Planctomycetota bacterium | reverse complement strand
CTCGATGTCGTTGCTCTGGGCGAGGATGAAGGTGCCGACGGCCTGGTCCTGGTTGTCAGCCGTGCCGAGCTGGATGACATCGACCGAGGCGTTGAGTTGAGCGACGTTCGAGAGGTCCACGAGGCCCTCGGTGCGGGTGTCGCCGCCGACGTTGCGGCCGATCGTGATCTCACCAGTGCGGCTGGTGCCGATGTCCACCAGGCCGCCGGTGCCGCCGAGCAGCGTGCCGAGAGCGCCGCCGGCGCCGCCGCTGTACTTGTGGCCGACGACGAGCCTGCTCAAGTAGAGCTCGCCGGTGCCGCCCGTCAGGTCGAGGAGGCCCCTCGCCACGCTGCCGGTATTGTGGTCGTTGCGTGCAATGATGACGGCGACGCGGTCGCTGTCGCTGCCAAGGGTGAGGGTGCCGCCGGGCGCGGCGAACTTCATCTCGCCGCGGCTCTTGCGGCGGCCGATGTAGAGGGTATCGGCGTTGATGGCGTTGGTCTGGCCGAGGATGAGGGCGCTCTCCTGGCCTGCGCCCGACTGGCCGGCGCTGGTCGAGTCGCCGATGCGGATCTCGTTGGTCACGGTCAGCGTGTTGTTGGAGCCCAGGATGAGGGTGCCTTGGGCGCGGCTGCCGTTCGTGACGCCGAGGAAGATGTCGTCGGCGTTGATGGTGACCGTGCTGCCCGCGGCGTAGGTGACCGAGCCGCTCTGGCCGTTGTAGCCGATGCGGAAGTTGTCCACATCGACAGCCCCACCGATGGTGAACGCCTGATCGCCCAGGACAGTGAGCGTGCTGGTGCCCTGGCCGTTCGTGGGGTTGCCCTCCCACACGTTGCCACTGACATCGAGGGTGCCATCGCCGAGAAGGAGGGAGCCGAGCGGGCTGCCCGAGCCGCCGGTGTGGCTTTCCTGCGCGAGGTTGACGTTGGTGGCGAAGACGTTGGCCGTGCCGGCCGAGAAGTCAACGGTGCTGCTGTTGTTGCCGCCAGTCCAGGCGTCCTTGATGCCCACCGTGATCTCGGTGCGGGCGCCGTCGTTGCCCAGGTTGACGATGCCGCCGGGGGCGAGGTCCACGAGGCCCGCCGCCTTGTATTGGCCGACGATCAGGGCCTGCGTGGTGATGTCGTTGGTGCCGCCGCCGAGGTGGAGCTCGTTGCCCGGGCCGCCGTTGTTGCCGCTGCGGCCCACCTTGATCTCATTCGCCACGATCGTGTTGTCGGGTGCGAGGGTCACCTGCCCCCTCGAGTAACCGTTGCTGTTGTCGCCCTTCACGCCGACGTGGAACAGGTCGACGTTGAAGTTGGTGGAGCTGGCGCCACTGAAGTCGACGATGCCGATAGTGGTGATGCCGCTGTGGTCGCCGAGGTTGCGGCCCACGAGGAAGTCGTCGGCCGCCGCGCCCGTGCCCACGGCCACCGCGCCGCTCGTGACGTTGAGGGTTGCCGTGGTGTCCCCGCCCTCGGCGGCCACCTCGAGGCCGTCGAGCGACAGGCCGCCCACGACGTTCATCGTCCCGCTCTCCACGTAGAGGCGGTCCAGGCTCGGGTGCACGATCCAGTTGCCGGTGTAGCCGCTGGTGTCGGCGTTGAGGCGGAACTCGGCGGGCGAGCCGCTGCCAGTGACGGTGAGGTCGGCCGCGCCGGTGACGGTGCTGGTCAACTGGATGGTGCGGCGGTTGTCGCCGCCCATGTCGATCGTCGAGTTGGAGGCAACGTTCAGGTTGCCGCCCACGGTCATCGTGCGGTTGCTGACCCAGCAGGCGATTCTGCCGCCGTCGAGGCGCAGGTCGTTGACCGTCACCGTGCCGCTGTGCTTGAGAGCAAAGACACCGCCCGGCAGCATCGTCAGGGAGTCGCCGGGGAACGGCGCAGGGTTGCTCACGTTGTTCGGCGTGCGGAGAGAGTAGGCGGACTCGTAGTCGTCGCCGGCGTGGGCGGCCAGACCGTCGCTCCAGTACTGCCCGTCGTCCCAGGTGTGGCCGCCGGCCATGCTCTTCGTCTGCGAGATGAGACCCGCCTGGGAAGTGCCGGCCATCGCCACCACCAGAGCCACCGCCGCCACCCAGATCAGTCTGCTTCGAGTCGCCGTCATCGCCGGTATCTCCTGTTGGCGCGTCGTCAGGCCTGCCGCAATGCGGGGCCATTCACTTGCTCAGACAAACCCTGTTTTGTCTTTCAGCAAAGCGCGTGCCACACAGGACCCATTCCGGCGGAATCGTGCGATGATGCCCTAACCACTTGCATCGTAACGATTTACACACCGTCGCCGGCGCATGGCCGCGCGCAAGCGGCGCAGGCGTCTGTCGGCGGATGTTGACACCTGTCAACATCCTCTGGCACGTCCGTGCCGCGTTATCGCCTTTAGTGTATGGATCTCAAGACGTTACGGTGCCAGAAAGGGTGTTGACGCGCCGCAACGCCGCCTCAGGCAGCGGCCGTCACCCGCCGGGGGTGGAGGCGACGGGCTGGCCGGTGGCGAGGGCGCGGCCCGCGGCGCGGGCATCGGCCAGGGCAGTGGGGTGGGCGAGGATGTCGTCCTTGGCGTCGATGCTGTGGTAGAGCAGCTCGCCGGCGTAGTCGAGTTCGAGGACGTTGAACAGCGCCTTCATCGTCCTGCGGCCGCACTCGAACATCCAGCGCTGGCTCCAGCCGCAGCACCCGACGAACAGCCCCCGCCGCCCGGATCGCGGCGCCTCGAACAGCGGCTTATTCAGTACGTACTTGAGCGACCAGAAGCACTGGCAGCGGTCGATCACCATCTTGGCGTGGGCCGAGACGGCCGTGAAGAAGATAGGGGTCGCGAAGACCAGGTGGTCGCAGGCCAGCAACTGCGCGAACACCCCGGTCATGTCGTCGCGGAGGACGCAGCGGCCGGTCTTCTGGCAGCCGTTGCACTCGATGCAAGGCCGCATCGCCAGGTCGCGGGCCGCCACGAGATTAGTGTCCGCGCCGGCCTCACGGGCGGCTGTAAGTACTTCGCGAAGCAGCAGATCGGTGTTCCCGTCCTTGCGCGGGCTCGCCGCGATCCCCAGGATGCGAGGGGCCACAGTGGTCCTCCTGCCATGAATGCGCCACGCAGTGTCGCAGGCGCCACTCTCCGCGCCCCGACGCGGGCGTCAGGCCTCCTTGGATGCCTCGTCGGCCGGCTCGCGGCGCAGGATGACATAGGCCAGCAGACACAGCCCCGCGAGCACGCTCGATCCGACGAAGCCGCCCGCTGCGCCGATGGCGCGAGGCAGCGCAGCAGCCTCCGTCAACTTCAGGACCGCGGCGACGTGGCCATACATGTAAATGGCCACCGCCAGAAACAGAATGCCGATCACGAGCATCGTGGCCTTCAGTGCGAGTTTCATTGGCGTTCCTGCCTCCTTCCGCTCTCCTGGCCCCGCCTGCGGCCGGTGCCTTCCCTGGCGGCGAACAGCCTCCCTAACAGGTTGTTATTCCTGCGGTTGCGACGCGTCGGCTCCCGCGCTGCCCGCGTCCGACGGCGGCGCGTCGCCCTCGACCAGAGGCTCTGGGGTCCGGGTCTGAATGTCCAGCTCGCGGAGGAAGCGCAACTCGATCTCGCGGGTGAATGCCCTGAACTCGTCGGCGGAGGGGAGCGGCGCCTGCCCCCCGGCCAGCATGTCGTGGCCGCCGCCCTCACCGATGTCCTCGAGCACTCGGGCCATGACCGCCCCTGCGTTCCCCTGACGCACGACCGTGCGGGCCGACAGATGGAGGCTGCCCGCGTAGATGCCGTAGCAGAGGACCCAGCGCGTCCCCTCGAGCCGCAGGAAGAGGTCCGCCATCTCGCTGACCGTGTCCGGCGAGTCCACCTCGCCGAGGGCGCAGATGGCCGCGGTGTCGTAGATGCGGCACGTGTTGAGGGCATGGGCCAGGGTGACGAAGTAGCTCCGGGACAGGCGCTCGCGCTCGATCTTGGCCAGCAGGGGGCGGTTGGCCCGTGGGTAGAGATAGAGGAAGGCCTCGTTGTCGGCGGCGCTGGCGCCGCGGGCGAGGTCCTGGGTGTCAGTCTTGATGCCGTAGAGCAGGGCCGTGGCGAGCTGGGGGTCGGGGTCGATGCCTGCGGCGAGGAGGTACTCGGTCAGGATGGTGGCGGCGGCGCCGTAGTCGGGGCGGATGTCGGCGAGGATGCCCGGCCGGATGCCCTGGCCACGGGGATGGTGGTCGATGACGGCGTTGAGGGGCACATCCTCTGGCCAGGAATTGTTGCCGAAGCCAGGCTGGGTGTCCACGAGGGCGCGGAAGTCGAAGTCTGCGAGGTCGAGCGCCTCGATGTCGTGGAGTGTCTCGCCGAGGAACTGGAGGGTAGCGACGTTCTCCGCGCGGTCGCTCTCGCCGCTGGCGGCGATGAGGGTCTCGACCCGTGCCTTCTCTTCGAGGACGCGCTTGAGGGCCGCGGCGCTCGCCATGCCGTCGGGGTCCGGCCTGTCCTGGGCCGCGATGACCGCACGGCGGCATCCGCGAGCGGCGCGAAGCAGCCGCGCCAGCCGGTCACGAGCGGCGTCCTGGCTCTTGGCCATGGCGGCCTCGGCAAGGGCACTGGGCCTGGCGGCCGAGACCTCGCACGGGTCATGGGAGCGCGCGGGCCCCGTCCCCCAACACTATGGGATTCTAGCCGAACCGGGCCGGCTGTCAAGAGCTCCTCACCCCGGATCGCGCGGCCGTTGGCTCCGCGGGAGGAGGCTTCCGGCACACTTGACACCGTCCGCGTCATGTGGGATAAACAGCGGCGCGCGGACACAGGGGACGGCGGCAGGCGCGCCAAGAGCGAGAAGAAGGAGATGGGGCGATGGCAGAAGTGCCAAGAGCAACGTCGGCCTGTAAGCGCCTTGTAACGGGCTGACATTTGGCTTGACAGGCGGTGGGGCGGGGGTATAATCGCCAGTGGGTTGGCAGGTTAGGGGCCCGGGGCGCGCCGAGGGCGGCGCGCGGCGGGGGTTCCGGCCCGGTTGCGCATGAGCTAGGAGGCCCGAGCCTTGGCACGCACCGTCGCCTGGGGCATCGATATCGGCGAGTCGGCGATCAAGGCGGTCAAGCTCCGCAGGGTCGGCGACTCGATCATCATCCAGGCCTACCGCACCGTCCCCTGCGAAGGACGGGCCGACGACGCGCAAGGCAGCGACCGCGACGCCCGCGTCCGCAGCGCCCTGCTCACCCTCCAGCGCGACGTGAAGCTCACGGGCGCCGCCGTCGCCGTCTCCATGCCCGGCCGCGACGTCTTCCCCAAGTTCATCACCCTCCCGCCGGTCGAGAAGAAGCGCATCCCGGAGCTGGTCCGCTACGAGGCCCGCACCCAGATGCCCTTCCCCGTGGACGAGGTGATCTGGGACTACCAGCCGCTCACCGAGGAGATCACCCCCGGCGAGGAGGTCGAGGTCGCGCTCTTCGCCATCAAGCGCGCCTCGGTCTACCACTTCCTCAGCAACCTCGCCGAGGCCGGCATCGAGCCCGACCTCGTCGAGATCAGCCCACTGGCCATATACAACTTCCTCATGTACGATCGCCCCGTCGAGACGGGCACGGTCCTCATCGACATCGGCGCGGGCAACACCGACCTGGTGATCGTGGACGGCGACCGCTTCTGGACCCGCAACGTGTCGATCAGCGGGAACGACATCACCCGCGCGCTCCAGGAAAAGTACCAGATCAGCTTCGAGGAGGCCGAGAACCTCAAGCGCAAGGCCGCCGCGTCCAAGCAGGCCGACAAGCTCTTCGAGGCCATGCGGCCCATCCTCGACGACCTGATCGGCGAAATCCAACGCTCCATCGGCTACTACAAGGCCCAGAGCCGCAACATCCGCATCGAGCAGATCATCCTCCTCGGCAACGCCTTCAAGCTCCGCGGCCTCATCGGATACTTCCGCAAGAACCTCGACTACGAGGTCGCCCTCCTCGACTCCCTGCGGCGGGTCAAGCTCGGCGCCGAGAGCGACCAGCGCAAGTTCGAGGCCGAGCTGCCCAACTACGGCGTCGCCATCGGCCTCGCACTCCAGGCACTCGAGCAGGCGAAGGTCAACATCGACCTTATGCCGCCCGAGGTCGTCCGCGACCGCGTGCTGCGGGCCAAGATCCCGTGGGCGGCGGCCGCCGTCGCTCTCCTGGCGCTCCCCATCGGCCTGGGGTTCATCTCCGTCGGCCGCAGGGCCAGCAAGGTGGACCAGCGCATGCCGGTGGTGGACACCGAGATCAGCGAGCTCCAGCGCATCGAGGGCGACGTCCGCAAGGTCGTCTCCGAGGGCCAGCAGGTCGAGGAGCAGCTCAAGCAGCTCGCCGAGGTCGGCACCCGGCGCAACCAGTACGTGACGGTGGTGGACCGCCTGAACCGCGCGTTCGCCCAGATCCCCCGGGACCGCTTCCTGGTGGTCCGCGTCATCGAGGTCGGCGCAGCCGAGCGAGCGAGTGGCAAGGAAACCGATGTGCCCGCCTTCACGCCCGAGATGATGATGGAGGGCATGGCCCCTCCGCCCGACATGGCGCCGGGCGCCGGCGGGAGCGAGGAGCCCGATGACGAGGAGAAGGACAAGAAGGACCAGCCCCTCACCCTCGAAGTCCAGTTCGAGCGCAAAGGCCGCCCGGACGTCCGCGTGGACGGCAAGTTCCTGCTCGACCGGTTCCGCGACCCTCGGACGGGGAAGTTCATGGACGGCATTCTCACCGCGGAGGTCCGCGGGGTGAAGAAAGCCACCGAGCGCGACCGCGGCGCCGCCGTGAGCTTGAGGCGAGACACCCTGTCCGAAGAGGACTGGTACGTCTTCACCATACGGGTCTACTTCGGCGACAAGACCGAGGCGCCGGCCGAAGGCAAGAAGACCCCCGAAGGCGACGCGTCGGAGCGGTAGCCCGCCCGGCCCTCGCCCGTTGCAGTGGCTCGGCGCCCCGTGAGCCCCGGCCTTCGTGAGGCACGCAGCCATGGCCTTCCTCAAGAAGTACATCGTCTGGAT
>CAZDNN010000348.1:0-6937 GCA_964506385.1 uncultured Planctomycetota bacterium | reverse complement strand
AAGCTCGTACCGCCCCATGATGTGACGGTAGAAGAGCCGAACGCCCCAGCGCGCGGGGAAGACCTGCCCCCCCGTGCGTATGCCCGGAGAGCTGGAGGTCGGACAACTGGACCACCCGGACCGGCGCGGAGCCCGCAGGCAGCCTCGGCGTCTCGATGACGACCGTCTCGAGGCGAATGGCCCCAGCCTCATGCACGCCCCAGACCGTGAGCCCCAGCATCACCACGCCTGAGACGCCGAACAACCCGCGCGGCGAGATGAGCAGCCGGCGCCCTTTCCATCCCGCTCGCGACGCCACAAGCGCCGCGCAGTTCCACAGCCCGACAGCCGCGGCGATCGACACGAACCACAGGGACGCCGCCACCCACCAGTGGCCCACGAACGCCACCACCCGCGCCGCGCCGGGCCACCCAGTGACCAAGCGCGACAGCACGAGGGTCGAGTTGACGAGGATCAGGAACGCCACGGGCGCCAGGCGCCAGCGGCTGCCCGGCCGAAGGGCGCGGCGCAGCAGCCACAGGATGAGCAACTGCACCAGCCCGTAGACCGTCAGGATGACCAGCAGGAACGCGATGGTCACCCCTCCGTGCTTGCACCGACGGGTCCAGACGCACGGACCGTACTGCAAGGCACTCGCCACTGCAAGTGGGATCGGCGAAGGGCGGTGGGCACGGGAAGCAGGTCACTGCCCTGTATCACAAACGTGCAAGACCTCTCTTTCCGCGAAGAAAACGTCGGGCCAGGCATACCAAACCCAAGCCCCGGTTGGGTTTGCAGCGGGGGTGGCAAGCGACGTTCCCGCAGCGCGGTCCTCGATCAGTGACGGACCCCCAAACCCGGCAGGTAACATGTCTGGCCCGGCGTTTTCTTCGCGTGTGGTTGCGGCCGAAAGCAGCGTTGTGTGGTCGTGGTCCCCGCCGACCTCGCGTCGGTGGAACCGGGGATCTACCACTGCACGCGAGCGGCACTGCCCGCCTTCCCCCTCCCCGCGGAGACAAGCTCGGTGGTGGCGGAGCCAGCGGCCCACAGGGCAGCGTGCCCGGTCCCGCAGCATGATTGCGGACCTGTTTAGGTCCGCAATTATCGTCGCTGGGGCACATGCCAAGGCGTACGCAGACCGACGTGGGATTCTGACAGCGCAACCGCCTGCGTCTCAGCCACGCGGCGCCCAGCCGACGAGAGCGTGCCCATGCCTCGGCCCGCAGCATGATTGCGGACCTGTTTAGGTCCGCAATTATCCTCACTGGCCCACCTGCCAAAGCGCACCAAGACCAACGTGGGATTCTGACGCCGCAACCGCCTGGCACCCCCGGCGCAGCGCTTGACTTCCGAGCCGGGTTCCGGTCCACTAAGGCAGCGCGGGTTGCGGCCTGAATACAGCCACCAGCGGACTCCGAGGAGAGACGGGCAGATGGTTGGCGCGGTCATTCTGCTGGTCGTCGTGCTCCTCGGCGTGCTGCTCATCGGCAGCATCCTGGGGATGGTGGCCGCCTGGCGCCTGAGCCAGCTCTCCCGGCAGACCGAGGACGTCCAACGCCAGACGGCCAGGCTGCAACAGGAGCTTGGCCAGCTCAAGAAGCAGCTCGAGCAGCAGGCCGTCCCCGCCGCGATCGTCCTCGGCGAAGCCGAGGCCGCCCCTGTCCACCCCCTGCCCGAAACGGCACCTGCCCCGGCGCCCGCGGAGCCGGTCCCGCCTGCGCCGCCCCCCGGTCTGGAGCCGCCGCCGGCAGAGCCTGTCCCCGCCCAAGAGCCTGCCCCGGCGCCCGCCGATGCGGCCGCCGTGCCGGCCGCCGAGGACGGGCCCCCCGAGCCGCGCCTGGCCGACCGCCTGCTGAGCCATGTCGATCAGGACTGGTGGGCGAAGGTGGAGGACGCCGTCGGCAAGCGGTGGCTGGTCTACCTGGGCGGGCTGCTGGTGTTCGCGGCAGTGGGCTTCCTGATCAAGCACGCCTTCGACCAGAAGTGGATCACGCCGGCGATCGTCGTGGTGGCGGGCCTGGTGGCGGGCGCGGGGTTCCTGGTGGCGGGCGATCGCTTCGTGCGTCGGGGGATGCGGCTCTTCGGCCTCGCGCTGATCGGCGCGCCGGGCCTGCCGCTGCTGTACATCTCGCTGTTCGCGGCGTGCCAGGTCTACGAGCTGATCCCGCACTCGGTGGCCTTCGGGGCCATGATTCTGGCGACGGTGGCGGGGATGGCCCTGGCGGTCCTCCACGACTCGGTCGCCATCAGCTTCCTGTCCGTGCTCGGCGGCCTGCTGACGCCTGTACTGGTCTCGACGGGCGTGGACGCGCGGGACGCGCTGTTCACCTACCTGCTGATCCTCGACCTGGGGGTGCTGGGGGTGGCGTTCCTGCGGCGCTGGCGGTCGCTGGACGTGCTGGCGTTCGTCGGCACGGCGGCGCTCTTCGCGGGCTGGTACGCGCAGTTCTACGAGCCCGAGGCGATGGTGCCGACGCTGCTGTGGCTGGGCGCCTTCTACGCCACCTTCCTCGTCCTGCCCTTCGCGTACCATCTGCGCGAGCGGACGCCGGCGACGCTCGAGCGGTTCCTGATGGCGCTCGTGGTCGCGGCAGGGGTCTTCGGGTATGCGTGGGCGATCCTCCACGAGCACCACCGCCACGTCCTGGGCTGCGTGGCGCTCGCCATGGCGGCGTCCTACGTGACCTTGGGGTCGCTGACGCGGCGGCGGGTGACCGAGGATGCACGGGGCGTATTCAGCTTCCTCGCCCTGGCGATGCTGTTCCTGACGATCGCGGTGCCGCTGCACCTTGGGCTGAACGGGATCACGCTGGCGTGGGCGGCGGAGGCGGTGGCTCTGCTGTACCTGGGCTACCGCTTCGCGTATCTGCCCGTGCGGGTGGGCGGGCTGGTGGTGCTGGGGGTCGCGGTGGTGCGGGTGTTCGCTCGGCACTGGCCGCTCCAGGACGGGGCTCAGGCGCTCGTGGCGAACGCGCAGTTCGGCGTGGCGGCCTTCGTGTGCGTGGCGATGGGGGCCTTCGCGGCGGTGCACCAGTGGCGGGAGGAGGAGGCGGGGGTGGTGGACTGGCTGGCGAAGGTCTCGACGGCCGTCGCGGCGGGGGTGCTGGCCGAGGTGGTCTGCCACGGGGAGTACGGCGGCTGGTTCGCCCGCCACGCGGCCAGGTACGGTGCGGAGGCAAGCGACCTGTCGCGGTCGGCGGGTGTCGTGGTGTGGTCGGTGGGGTCGCTGGGGTTCCTGGCGGCGTCGCTGCGTGCGCGGAGCCTGGCGGCGCGGGTGACGGGGCTCCTGAGCCTGTTCTTCGCGGTGCTGCTGGCCGCGTCGCTCTACGGCTTCGCGCCTGAGCTCGGGAGCGGCTTCTTCGGGAACGCGCGGTTCTGGGTCGCGGTCGGGGCCGTCGCGGCAGCGTTCGGCCACGCGGCGGCGCTGCGCCGGTGGCGGGAGCTGTGCGAGGAGAGGGAGCAGCGGCTCGTCGCGCCGCTCGGCATCGGTGCGGGCTTCGCCCTGCTCGTCGTCCTGCACGTTGACCTGGCGGCGTGGCTGGGCACGTGGGGCGCATACGACGCGCGGTGCGGGACGGCGGTGCTGTGGGCCGTCGGTGCGGCCGGCTTTCTGGCCGCTGGGCTCTGGCTGCGGTCACTGGCGTCGCGGGTGTCGGGGCCGGTGGCCCTGGTCATCGGCGCCGTGCTCGGCGTGCTGACGTACTGGGTGGAGCCGAGCGGCGGCATGGAGGCCTTCGCGAACGCGCGGTTCGGCGTCGCGCTGGTGCTCGTGGCGGCAGCCGTGGGGATGGGGTATGTGCTCCGCCATCGGCCGGAGGTCTGCGGCGAGCACGAGCGCGGGCTCGGCGAGGCGCTCTACGTGCTGGCCGGGCCGGGGCTCCTGGTCGCGCTGAGCATCGAGACGGCCGAGTGGCTGGGCCACTGGGGCCGCTACCCGGTGCGCTGCGCCCTGCCCGTGCTGTGGCTGGCGGGAGCCGGGGCGACCATGGCCGCGGGCATATGGTGGCGGTCGCTGCCGCGGCGGACGGTGGGGCTGGCGGCGCTGGGCGTGGCGGTGGTGCTGGCCACGCGGCTCTTCGGGCGAGGGCTGGTGGAGGAGTTCGTGCTGTTCCTCAACGCGCGGTTCATCACGTGCCTCCTGGTGGTCGGAGCGGTGTTCGGCGCGGGGTTCGCGCTGCGGCGCTGGCAGGCGCGGGTGCGGGAGACGGAGCGGGAGGTGGGGCTGGGGCTCTACTGGCTGGGGCTGGCGCTGCTGCTGGTGCTGCTGAGCGCGGACGCGTGGCTCTACTCGAAGTCGGCGGTGGCCGACGCAGACAAGGCGCGGTGGTCGGCACACATGCTCCTGTCGATCGTGTGGAGCTTGTACGCGGTCGCGCTGCTGATCGTCGGCTTCTGGAAGCGGCTGCGCCCGCTGCGGCTGTCGGCGCTCGGGCTCTTCGGCGTCACGTCGATCAAGCTGCTCGTCGTGGACCTGGCGTTCCTCAAGGGCGTGTACCGGATCCTGTCGTTCCTCGTCATTGGCCTGCTGATGATCGGCGCGTCCTATCTCTACCACCGTATCGAGAAGCAACTCGATCAGCAGTGGCCCGAGGGCCGCAACGGGGGCACCGACGCGTGACGCACGCCCTATCGTCAGGAGAAGCCTTCTTCAAGCAGCAACCGTCCCACAACTCCCCACCCCAAACACCTGGAATCTGACAGGGCACTCTCCCTTCGCTCCTGCCGATCCTCGATGGCGCAGCCGCACCGCCGAGGGGCCACCTGTGCGCTCAGGGACCCTGCGGCGCTCGGTCGGGATTGATGCCACACCTTCGAAGGTGTGGCATCAATCCCGACCGGCTCCCGTCCACAGCCCAGACGGTGGCTGGTAATGATGGGGGTGGCTACGGGATGGCGGCGCCTGGTTACTTGGCTGTGCTCGGGCGGCCGGCGGGCGCGCTGGTGGGCGGCTGGCTGGGCGCGGCGGAGGAGGCGTCGCCGCTGTTTTCAGGGGTGACGAGGGCGTCGGGGAGATCGGGCATCTCGCCCCAGGCGGGGACGATGGCGGGATGGATGGGGACGAACTCGGAGCGCTCGAGTATGGCACGCCCGCGCTCGGAGAGGACGAAGGCGACGAAGTCTCTCGCTCCCTTGGGGTTGAGGGCGTCGGGCGGGATGGTGAGGCCGAAGGCGATGGCGGTCCCTGTCATCCTCTCGGTGCCGCCTCGGTAGTTGGGGACGAGTGCCTCGGCGGTCTGGTAGTGGGCGGCGAGGGAGCGGTCGCCGAGGTTGATCTCCCTGGGGAGCGGGGTGAAGGGGAGCTTGAGGTCCTTGGCGTGGACGCGGTAGACGAACGCGTAGTCCACGCGAGCCGTGCTGAGGAACTCGGAGATGAGGCTGAGGGCGTCGCGGGCGATGCACTGCTTGGGGCATCCGGCGATGAGCTGGCGGGTCAGGGGCCGCCGCTCGCCCTTCGAGGTGAAGTAGTGGTCCTCGGCGAGGGTCCATGCCAGGCGGGTGTAGTAGCCGCAGGGGTCCTGGGAGGGGTCGGCCACTCCGTACTTGACGTCGTCGCGCAGGAGGATGTCGAACCAGTTGTCGCTGTTGATCTCGTCGCGATAGCGGCTGCCGGTGTGGCCTGCGAGGACGATCTCGGTGGTGGCGAACTTGGCAACCCACGAGGCGTGCTTGGGCGCGAGGATCTTCTCGATCAGGCGGTGGTCGGCGACGGCGACGACGTCGGCGCGGCGGATCGGGACGAGGCGGGTGAGGAGTATGGAGCCGTGGATGTCGAGGACGACGTCGGTGTCGGGGTGAGCCTTCTCGTACTCGGCTTCGAGCTCGTGGAAGCTGGCGGTGAGGGCGTCGGCGGCGAATACCCGCAGCGGCTGCCGGCCGTCGCCGCAGCCGCCGACGCCGAAGGCCAGGACGGCGGCGAGCAGTGCCGCGGCCAGGCCGAGGCAGAGAAGCCGTGTCAGACGCTCAGGGGTCATGGCTGGGCTCCTCCTCGAGGAAGAGGAAGCGGTGGGGGGGCAGTTCGAGGACAAGGGGCTCGCCGATCGCCGCGGGGACGGCCTCGGGGTCTGGGAAAGGCCCGCACTCGATGAGCGGGCCGCCCTCCCCTGCCAGGCGGACGAAGGCGCGCGGTGAGGTGAACGAGATGCTCATCCGCTCGAGGACGCCACGGTAGTGGCCGAGGGGCAGCTTTCCGTCGAAGGCCGCCGGGGCGTGGAGCTTGCCGTATCGCGCGCGGATGCCGACGTGGACGGGGCCGAGCGGGGGCATCGGGTCGGGAAGCCTCGCAGCGAGGGTCGCTGGGCCGCACTGGATGCGTGCGATCCCGTCGTCGGCCGCGATACAGTCGCCTTCGAGGATGTTCTCGAGGACGACGAAGCGGGCGGTAGCGAGGTTGGCGGGGCGGTCGAAGACGTCGGCGGGGTTGCCGCACTGCTGTATGCGGCCGCCGATGATGACGGCGAGCTGGTCGGCGAGGGCGGCGGCCTCCTCGTGGTCGTGGGTGATGAGGATCACGGTGAGGCCGAGGCGGCGCCAGATTTCCCTGAACTCGACGTGTAGCTGGCGGCGGATGGCTGGGTCGAGCGCGCTGAAGGGCTCGTCGAGGAAGAGCACCCGCGGCTCGACCACGAGGGCCCGGGCGAGGGCGACCCGCTGCTTCTCGCCGCCGCTCAGGCTCCGGATGTCGCCGCGGCCGAGGAGCCGCTCGATGCCGAGCAGCGCCGCCACGCGCTCGATGCGGTCGTCGATTTCATCCAAGGGCACGTGGCGGATCGACAGGCCGAAGGCGATGTTCTGATAGACGGTCAGGTGGGGGAAGAGCGCGAGGTCCTGCGGCAGGTAGGAGAGGCCACGCCGCTCGGGACGCTCGTGGCTGATGTCGCGGCCGTCGAGCAGGATGCGGCCGGAGTCGGGCGGCTTGATGCCGAGCACGGTCTCGAGGAACAGCGTCTTGCCGGCGCCA
>CAZDNN010000347.1:0-6942 GCA_964506385.1 uncultured Planctomycetota bacterium | reverse complement strand
TTGCGGAAAGTCCCGGTGCGGGAGGGCGAAGCTCCCGCTGAGCCGATTCAGGGGGAGAAGGGCGGCTCGGCAGGGGCCTCGCCCTCCCATTGGAGCGATCCGCAACAGGGAATATTCAGGGGAAGGGCTCCGCCCCCCCAAGCCGTGAGGTGGTGAGCATCGGCTCACGGCTGCTCCTCGGGCAGCACTGGCGCGATCCACTCGTGCATGGGCCGCGCGGGGTCGATGGCGACGCGGAGGGGCAGCTTGAAGACCATGCGGCTTGTTGGGTCGTAGCGCCTCGCGCCCGGCACGGGGACGTATCCGTGGTGGACGAGCCAGAACCGCCCGTCCTCCTCGACGATGTTGCCGATGCCTGGGCTGTGGATCCACTCGCCGCAGTAGTTGGGCCAGTCGGGCTTCTGCGACTGGAGGAGGTAGCAGACCTCCTGCCGCTTCGCCGCCTTACCCCACACGCCCTTGGGGTCGTCTATGAGCACCTTCCGATAGGTCTTGCCCCTGGGCGGGAGGAAGGTATCGGAGTAGGCGAGGCCGATCTTGTAGTTCGGCAGGTCGAAGGCCCCGACGCTGTAGGCGAGCACCCACTTGCCGCCGAGGCGTCGGATGGTGCTGCCCTCGCAGATCTGGAGGGCCGTGCCGTGTCGAGACTCGGACCGATAGCCCTCTGGCACGAGCAGCGGCACGGGCGTGGCGCTCGCGTCGAGGGTCGCGGGGTCCTTCATCCTGGCGGCGTAGATGCCCACGTCCCGCTTGCCGGGCGCGGGCGCGTTGTAGACGAGGTAGAGGGAGCCGTCGGCGAGGCGGTACAGCTTCTGGTCGTAGGCCGTGCCCTCGGCCCGGGTGCGTCCGCCGATGAGCAGCTTGCGGAGCCGCCACCGCGTGATGGGCTTGCCGGGAGCCCACTTCTGGCCCGGCAGCGGCACGAAGTGCGCCACGGCCGTCTGGAAGTGGCCGAAGTGCACGGTGACGTAGGCGTGCCAGGCGCCGTCGGTGTGCTGGTAGAACGACAGGCCCCAGATGCCCGCGGGCCTGGGGTTGGCATGCTCTCCGAAGTCGAGGCTCAACTCGTGTCGCCGCAGGTGGTGCCGCGTGAGCCGACGCCCCGCGAAGATGCACGTGTCGGAGCCCGTGACGTACCAGTAGTCGCCCCGACGCATGACCACCGGGTCGGCCAGCGGGTTGCGGAGGATCCGCTCGAAGCCCGCAGCGGCGGCCGTGCCCGCCATCCAGCCGGGCAGCAGGCAGCCCAGGACGGCAAGCGCCGCGTGTGACGTCGTAGTGCGCGCCATGCCTGAGCTACTCCTCGGACACCCACCCAGCCCCGACGGCCGTCCGCCGGCTCACTACGCAGCCTGAGCCACAGCGGGCAACCTAGCGCCGGGGCAAGGAGCCGTCAAGCTCTGAGGCATTTGCGATGTGCCACACGCCTGGAGGCGGCCCATGCTCTGACACCCGTTGCAGCGTGGATGGCTGGATGAGTGGATGAATGGACGGAAGATCACGCAACAAGGTCATGCACGAGGAGCTCCTCTTCCATCCATCCACCCATCCCTGGGGTAAAGGGGAGAATCGGTGCCTCGTAACGCGTTGAGCGGCAGTGCGTTGCGAACACCGCAATTGGCTCAGCTCTCCTCGCGCACTGCCCCGATGAGTGGCCCGAGAGGCTCCCGACGCGACACCTGTTGTTCGTGTTCGGCGGGCCGATGGCGGGAGGCGGGTGCTCCCCATCATGCGAAGGGCCAATGGCCGATTCGCCATCATGCGACAGCATGGTCCCACCGCGCCCGGCATCTGTGACGGCGCTATCTGAGTTCCCCACCGGAATCTCCGCTACAAACCTGCCTCCGCACAGCTTGGAGGGTCTTCACGACCCCCCTCGCGCGCTTGCATCGACCGCATAGGAGGCCGTCGGTGTCGCCGGCGAAGTAACGGCGGCGGATGTCCACGGCGCGCTCGCCGTTCCACACCTCGGCGAGCGATCGCTCGCGGAGATTGCCCAGCACGGTGCTGCGCTCCCAATCGACGCAGCACAGGATGGCGTCGCCGTTGTAGATGATGTACGCTTGGCGGACGAGTCTCTTGCAGGAGACGAAGGGCTCCCAGCGGTCGGCATTGAGCCTGGCCTCGTCCACGGAGACATGGGCGCGGTTGCCCAGGCGGCGGATGGCGGCGCGGAGCCCCCGCTCGGCCCAGTAGGCCGTGATGCGCGGGATCTCAGGCTCGATGAGGCGCGTGCGCACCATCGTGATGAGGGTCTCGGGCTTCGGCTCTGGCGCTTCGCGCAGAAGCGCGGCGAAGGCGTTCACACGCTCGAGGTTCTCCTCGAAGGACAGGCCGACCATGCTCGCCTCATAGGTGTCCTTCGATATCCCGTGGAAGCTGATGGACAGTCTGTCGAGGCCGCACCGGAGGAGTTGGCGGGCCATGTCGCCCTCGAGCTTCGAGGCGTTGGTGTTGATGCTCACGATCGTCCTCGGCGCCTTCTTCGAGGCGATGTAGCGGATGCGCTCGGGCAGGTCGGGGTCCAGCAGCGGCTCGTTCATCAGGTAGGGGCTGATGCGCCTCAGCCGATGCGCGACGCATTCGTCCACGATCTTGCGGAAGAGCGCCTCGTCCATCCGCCCGTGGCTCAGGGTCGTCTGCGTCTTCTTATTGGGGCAGAAGGCGCAGGCGGCGTTGCAGCCCGACTGCGTCTGAATCTGGATCGTGCGGGGGAAGCGGGGCACTGGCCGCTTGCGCGCGACCAGGCGCTGGTGGAGGCGGGCCAGCGGGCTCGTCACGTCCTGGGGGATGTAGTAGCGCTCGCCCGTGGGCGATCGGGGTCGGCGTTTCTTCTCAGCCATGTTCATGCTCGCCCTCCGAGGTGAGCTCGCTCCTCTCCTCCCGACACCAGGGACTGTGCCGCTGGATGATCACGTCTCTACCCCACGGCGTTGACGCCGGAGCTGGTACCGGGCGTCGCGGGTCTCGATGCAGTAGGCTTCGCAATCGGCAAGACTGCGGTCGAGGGCGAAGTCGGCGGCGACGCGTTCACGACCGGCTCGTCCCATGCGGGCGGCGCGCGATGGGTCGCAAAGCAAACGGCGGATGGCATCGCTCAGCGCCGCGGGATCGGCGGGCGGCACGAGCAGGCCGGTCTCGCCGTCCACCACCGCCTCGCCCACCCCGTCCACACCCGTGGCCACGACTGCGAGACCGACGGCCATCGCCTCCAGGGCGGTATGGGGCAGCCCTTCGAGCAGAGACGGCAGGACGAAGATATCGGCGGCGCGCAGGAGATCGGTCACGTCTGTGCGGAACCCGAGGAATCGGACCGCGTCGGCGACGCCGGCCCGGCGGGCGTGTGCTTCGACTTCGGGGCGCTGCCGTCCTTCGCCGACGACGAGCAGACACAGGGCAGGGAAGTCCTCACGGAGGGACGCGGCAGCGTCGAAGAGGTAGCGGTGGCCCTTCTGATGGTGCAAGCGGCTGGTCACGATGAGCACCGGCCCGTCTCCGAGCGCCAACTCGGACCGGACCCGCTCTCGCACACCGGGCGCGTCGGGAGGAAGCCGCACGCCGTTGCGGATCGCCCGGATGCGGTCCGCCGTGAAGTAGCCGACCCGCAGCAGGGCCTGCCGAGTGGCCTCCGAGGGCGTGATGTAGCGATCGGCCATGTGCCGGTACGTGAGCCGGGCGCCCAGCGAACGCTTGATGGCGTGGTCGCCAAGCCGGCAGACAATGGCCGGCCCGGACCCACTCAGGGCCAGCCGCGCCGCCCAGGCAACCCGCATGGCACGAGGCAAATGCACGATGACCAGGTCGATGCCACGACGGCGATAGACTCCCCGGAGGGTCATGAGGTCGCTAGGGTGGAAATCGCAGCGCAAGGCCAACTCGACCGTTGGGAGTCCCTGCTCGGAACAGGCCTCGAGCAGGGCCGACCCTGGCCTGCCACAGCCGGCCACGCGATGACCGCTACGGACCAGGTAAGCGCCGAGCGCTGTCATCCATCTGCTCACCCCGCTCCAGACATCCACGGAGTCGAGCATCAGGACACTGAGTGGCTCGGACCCTGCGGCTCTCGCCACCCTATCTTCCCTTCCGGTTGTGAGCAGAGCGCGCGTCATCTGGCCGATTCCCGAACCGAAGCCGGCCATCGGCATTAGCTGCGCCGCCACGTCCCTGAGTCCATATCCTACAAGAAGCGCGTGCCACGCGCTCACCACTTCCTGCGAATCGGGATGCCGGCGGCGATGAGGGCGTCCTTGATCGCCCGGATGGTGTACTCGCCGGTGTGGGTCATGGAGGCGATGATGGCCGCGTCGGCCTCGCCCTCGGTGAACACCTCGATGAGATGCTGCGGGGTGCCCGCTCCGCCGGAGGCGACGACGGGGATGCGCACTGCCCGGGCGATCGTGCGGGTGAGATTCAGCTCGTAGCCATCGCGGGTGCCGTCGGCATCGACCGAGTTGACGACGATCTCGCCGACGCCGAGGGCCTCGGCACGCTTCGCCCATTCGAGGGCGTCCATGCCCGTGCGCTGGCGGAAGCCGCGGGTCGTGATCTCGTAGCCGCTCGGGAAGCGCTCGCGGTCGTCCACCCGCACGGGGTCCATGCCGAGGACGATGCACTGGGAGCCGAATGCCTTGGCGCCCTCGGCGATGATGTCGGGGGCGTCCACGGCCAGGGAGTTGACCGAGACCTTCTCGGCCCCCGCGAGGAGCACGTCGCTCATGTCGTCGAGGCCGCGGATGCCGCCGCCGACGGCGAAGGGGATGTGAATGACGCGGGCCACCTCCCCGACCATCGCGATGTCGATGGGGCGGCCCTCGGCCGACGCGGTGATGTCGTAGAAGACCAGCTCGTCGCAGCCCCCGTCGCTGTAGGCCAGCCCCATCTCGATGGGATCGCCCAGATCAACATTGTCCTGGAACCGGACGCCCTTGGTGACCTTCCTGCCGCGGACGTCGAGGCAGGGGATGATGCGCTTGGTGAGCATCGAGACGCTCTCAGGAAGTCGGGAGGGGATGGATGGAAGGGTGGATGGATGGATGAATGGGGAAGACCAAGAGCAGCCCGGCGAACGCGGGGTGGTTGCTCCTGGGCTTCCTCTTCCACTCATCCATTCATCCACCCATCCATTCATCCACTCCTCGCTACGGGGCTTGGCCATCCCACCGGGTGAAGTTGTCGAGGATTCGCAGCCCCATGCGGCCCGACCGCTCGGGGTGGAACTGCGTGGCGAACACGTTGCCGCGCGCCGCGATCGACGTGAAGACGACGCCGGCGTAGTCGGTCTCGCCGACGATCACGCTCTCGTCGGAGGGCGTGGGGTAGTAGCTATGGACGAAGTAGAACTCGCTCTCGTCCTCGATGCCCGCGAGCAACGGGTGGGAGCGGCGGATGCACACGCGGTTCCAGCCCATCTGCGGGATCTTGCACATGGGGTCGGGCGGGCGGAAGCGCCGGACCTCCCCCGGCAGGATGCCGATGGTGTCGGTGCCGTCATCCTCCTCGCTGTGCTCGAAGAGGAGCTGCATCCCGATGCAGATGCCCAAGAACGGCGTGCCGCGCGCCACCACCTCGCGCAGCGGCTCCAGGATGCCCATCTCGCGCAGGCTGTCCATCGACGCCTGCGCCGCGCCGACGCCTGGGAACACGACGCGGCTCGCAGCCAGGATCGGCTCGGGCCGGTCCGCGATCTCGACCTCGGCGCCCAGATGCTCGAAGGCGAGGCGCACGCTGGTGAGATTGCCCGCCTTGTAGTCCACCACCGCGATCACGCGTCGTCTCCGCTATCGCTAGGGGAGCTGTCAGCTATCAGCTTTCAGCTATCAGCTCTCGGCCCTGAGCGGTCAGCTTCCAGAGGAAGCAGAAGACTCGTCAGCCGTCGGCTCGCAACGTGCCGATGAACGAGCCGAGCATACGCTTCACCTCGACCACGGCCTCGGCAAGCGGCTCATATACCCTATTGTGCAGGAAGCCGAGGTCGTGAGCAAGCAGCAGTTGGTACTCGACCTCACTGGCTGAGCCCATGGAGATGTCCAGGAACCGGGCGAGCTCGGCATCGCCACTCCTCCCGCAGCCCTCCGCGATATTGGACGGCACTGAAACGCTGGAACGTCTTACCTGGCTCGTCAGCCCATACAGCTCCTCCTTGGGGAACCCCCGGGTGGCCTTGTAGACGGCCAGCGTGAGCTCGTGAGCCTTCTGCCATACGGTCAGTTTCCTGAAGTCCTTCATCGCCACTCGCCTCCTCGAAATGGGTGGAAAGGCCACAGCGCAGCGCGGGGATCGCTCAGGGCTGATGGCCGATAGCTGATAGCTGACAGCTTACCGCTGGCCGCTATCCCTTCATCCCCGTCAGCGTGATGCCCTGGATGAAGTAGCGCTGGCAGAAGAAGAAGACGATGACCACCGGCAGCGCCATCAGGGCGCTCGCCGCCATGATGAGGCCGAACTCCCCGCCCGCGACCGTCTGGAGCCCGAAGATCCCGAGCGCCAGAGGATACTTGCTCTGGTCGTTCAGGAAGATCAGCGGCGGCATGAAGCTGTTCCAGGTGCCCATGAACGTGAAGATCGCGATGGCCGCGAGCGCCGGGCGGATGCTCGGCAGGATCACGTGGCGGTAGACCCCGAAGAACGAGCAGCCGTCGATCTTCGCCGCGTCCTCCAGATCCTTCGGGATGCTCCGCATGAACTGCCGAAGCAGGAAGATGTAGAACGCCGAGCCGCAGAAGCTCGGCACCCACAGCACCAGCAGCGTGTTGTACCACCCCAGGTGCTTGAAGATCAGGAACGCAGGGACCATCGTCACCGCAGGCGGCAGCATCAGCGTGCCCAGGAGCAGCACGAAGCAGAAGCCCCGCCCCGGCCACTTCAGCCGCGCGAAGGCGTAGGCCGCCAGCGAGCTGCCGAGGAGCTGCCCCATGATGTTCATCACGCACAGGAAGAAGCTCA
>CAZDNN010000346.1:0-7014 GCA_964506385.1 uncultured Planctomycetota bacterium | reverse complement strand
GAGTTGCCATATGGCGAGGCACTGGTCCGTGTGGTGGCGCGAGGGGGGCGGGCCGGTGAAGTATCCCGAGGAGTATTGCTGTGCGGAGACGGGCGAGGGCGATGGTGGCGGGCATGGACGAGCCCGGCCAGATGGCCGGGCTCGCGGGGTCGTGAGAGATGGGGCCGTGGGCCTAGAAGCCCTCGAAGTCGCCGGCGCCGCCGCCCTCGAAGCCTGCGTCGTCGCCCCACGTGCCGGGGGCGATGGTGCGCTTGATGAACTCGACGAGGGACTCGCCGGTGAGGCGTTCTTCGTCGTCTTCATCGTCCTCGTCGCCGAAGAAGTCCTCGCCGAGCTCGTTGCTGCCGCTTCCTCCTCCGCTGCCGGTGGAGCTGTAGCCTCCGTCGCTGGCGAGGGCCTGCTGGCGGCCCTGGAAGTTCTTGATGTCCACCGTCAGGTCGGTGACGTCGTACATCCGGAGGACCGGCTTGTCGTAGATGCGGTCGGGCTTGGAGACGAAGACGGCTTCGTCCTTGAGTGTGTACTTGAGGTTGACGAGCTTGAGGACCCAGTTGAGGGCGGCTTCGAGCCGCATGTCGGTGACGCGGAGGGTGACTGTGGGGGCTTCGTCGCGAATGGCCTCCTGGTCGAGGACGATGGTGACGTCGGTGAGGGAGGAGACGAAGGCGATGACGTCCTGGAGGGGGGTCTCGACGAAGTCGAAGGAGATTTTCTTGTTCATAGCCTCGCGGATGCGGAGCTCCCAGTCCTGCGGCTTGACCTCTTCGCCGCCGAAGGCGGTGGCGACGGTGCGTGCGCGGACCTCCTCGAACTTGTCGCGTGGCATGAAGACGAGCTCGCTCTGGGGGACACACCAGGCGCGGGTCTCCTGCCAGTGGCGTTCGGTCTCTACTCGTCGCTTCTTGACGGCTTCGTCGATGAGGGCGTTGCGGGATGCCTCGACTGCGGTCTCGCGCATGCTGAGGGCGGCGCCGTTGGTGGGGTCTTCGCGGAGGATCTCGTCGCAGACCTTGCGGGCCTCTTCGTAGCGCCGGTTCTCGAAGAGGGTGGTCGCCTGGCGATAGAGGGCCTGGACGCGCTCGTCGAGGAGCTTCTTGCGCTCGTTGCGCATCCGCTCGGCCTCGGCCTTGGCTTCCGCGAGGCGGTCGGCGTCCTCGCGGCGCTTCTTCTCCTCGATGGCCTGCATCGCCTTCTGGATGTGCGCCTCGGCTTCCTCGGCGACCTTTCCGACGTCGATGCTCGGGCTCAGGTAGCGTGCCCTGGCGGCGACGCGTGTGAAGGCCTCGACGGCCTGGACGTACTTCCCTGCCTGGAAGAGCGCCATGGCCTCGGCATGCATGTTGTTGATCTCGGTGCGCTGGACCTGGCGGGCGATGGCCAGATGGTCGGCGTAGTGCTTGGCGAGGCCGCCAAACTTCCGCTCGCCGATGCTGAGCAGCCCGCGGGTCTTCTTGAGGTACTCCCTGGCCTCGGCGTTCGAGGGGTCGAGGTCTACGGCCTTCTCGAAGTGCCGCAGCGCGTCCTTCCAGTTCTGCATGTCGAAGTGCTGCTTGCCCGTGACGACATGCTGCTGGGCCTGGAAGACCCGCTGATCCTTCTGGACCTGTATCTCGGCCTGGAGGCGCTGGAGGAGCGCATCCGCCTCGGCCTGCTCCGGCGTCTTGGCCGGCGGGGGTGCGGCCTCGCCCGGCTTCGCCGCCGCGGGCGCGGCCTCGCCGGCGAGCGCCGGGCTCGCCAGGACGAGCAGCACGGCGAGTGCCGCTCCACACGCTGCGATCTCTTGCCATCTTCTTGCCATCTCACAACCCCTTTCCTTAGCGACTGGGCCCAGGGTGTCGCTAACAGTCTACTCCACTCGGTGCAGGAGTGCAACGTAACTTCCATCGGAGCCGGGCTCCAACGGGAGATACGTGCGTGCCTCGACCGCGCGCAACGCCGCATGCTCGCGGCAGAGGGCCTCGACGACGCCTTCGTTCTCCTCTGGTTCCAGGCTACAGGTGCTGTACACCAGTCTCCCGCCTGGCCTGAGCACGCTGGCTGCCGATGCTGCCAGGCTCATCTGGAGCGCCGCGAGCTCGCGAATCTGCCTGTCGCCGAGGCGCCAGCGGGCCTCGACACGCCGCGCGAGCACGCCGGTGTTCGAGCACGGCACGTCCACCAGCGCCCCGTCGAAGTCGGCCGCGAAAAGCCGCTCGCACGAGCAGCCGTCCGCCGCGACGGGCAGGACGGTCGCCGCTCCCATCCGCTCGGCATTCGCCGCCACCTGGCGGAGGCGGGCGGGCGAGAGGTCCAACGCGACCACCGTGGCCCGATTGTCCGCCAGCTCGGCGAGCTGGCAGGCCTTCGAGCCTGGGGCGGAGCACACGTCGAGCAGCCGCTCGCCCGGCTGGGGCGCCAGGAGCGGCGCCGCTGCGGATGCGGCGATGCCCTGGACGGTGCAGAGGCCGTCGCGCAGGGCACGCAGGCTCGACAGGTCGCCGCCCTGGTCGAGCGCCACGTGGTCCGGCCCGGCCGGCCTCGCCCAGCGGCCTGTCGCGGCCAGCTCGGCGAGGAGCGCCTGCTGGGTCGTCCGCAGGCGGTTGACCCGCAGGACGATGCCGGGCGGGGCGTTGGCCGTCTCGCAGAGGCGCCGGCATGTGGCCTCGCCGTGCCGTCGGAGCCAGCGCCGCGCCAGCCACGTCGGCAGGGAGTAGGCGGCGGCCAGGTACTCCGCGAGGGACCGCGCGGGGTCGGGCAGGACGTGGCGCGCGAAGAGCCGATAGGCCCCGTCGCCGATGGGCACGGCCCGCCGCGGGTCGTCCCCAGGCGATTCGCCCGTCCCCACGATCGCTCGGCCGAGGGACCGCAGGCAGCCGTTGACGAAGCCTGCCGCGCCTGGCGAGCTCACTCGCTTCGCGATCTTCACAGCCTCGTTCACAGCGGCCGAGGCGGGCACCTTGTCACAGAACACAAGCTGATACGCGCCGACGCGCAGGATTTCGAGCACCCGCGGCTGGATCTTCCGCAGCGGGGTGCGGCTCACGCAGCGCAGGAGCCGGTCGAGCGTGCCGCGGCGCCGCAGGGTGCCGTAGGCCAGCTCGGTTGCGAGGTCGCGGTCGCGGCGGTCGAAGCCGCTGCGGTCCAGCTCGCGGTCGAGCAGCTCGCGGGCACGCTGCTCGGAGTTGTTGGCCACATAGCACACCCAGGTGGCCACGGCGCGCGGGTCGCTGCCGAAGTAGTGCTGCTTCATCTACGTCGTCTCTGCCCGCGCGGTCTCCGGCACGTCGTCCAGGCCCAGCTCCATTGCCTCGGACACCCGCTCGAGCGCCACATCGGTGTCCACGCAGCCGTCGCGGTCAAGGGGCACGGCGAAGGTCGTCAGCCGCCCGAGGCCCATCATCACCTTGTTGCACTCGTACGGGCAGGCGACGAGCAACGCGGCGTCGGGCTGCTCGTCGGCCACGATCCGAGCGATGAAGGAAGAGCCGGTGAGCAGGTAGAAGCTGTAGCCCAGCCGCTCGGCCTCGGCCTTCATCTCGGCGATCTTGCACAGGCCACAGCCGATGCACTGAATGCCCCTGCGCGTGCTGGCGGCGGGGCACTTGATTGCCCGCAGACATGTGGGCGCGAGGAGCAGGCGCTTGCGGGCCTGGGTGAAGCGCCGCCGGTTCGCCTGGTTCTTCAGCGCCACCATCATCGCGTCGAGCGACGGCAGGCGGCCGCTGAGGGAGAAAGCCAGCTTGAGCGGCAGGTAGACGAGATCGAGCACGAGGATGCTGAAGCGCTTGAGGGGCACCCAGTGGCCCCGCCTGGCCCAGGCGGCAACGGCGAGCGCGACGGCGAGGCAAAGCGCCGCAAGGCCCAGCAGGATGGCCACCACGCGGCCTATGTGCTCGAGGACGATCCACATCGTCGCATCGCGTCCTTCACCTGCTCGAGGTCCACGTCCGTCTCAAAGCAGCCGTCGCGGGACAGTGTGACGCCCATGGCGGCCACGCCCATCCGCATGCCGGCGATGAGCGCCTCGCTGAGCTCGCACGGGCAGGCCACCCCGATCGCGGCGTCGGCCGCGAAGTCGCGGATCAGCCGCTTCGCATAGCGGTCGCCGGGGACGATGAAGAAGCGGAACCCCTGCGCTTCCGCCAGCTTGCTCAGCTCGCCCAGCGGGCATTTCCCGCAGCGCCGGCACTGGTAGCCCAGCGCCGGGTGCAGCGTGGCCTTGCAGTCGCCGGCACGAAGGCACTGAGGCATCACCAGCAGCCGCTCCGGGCCGGCGTGCGCGAAGGCATTGGCCATTACGGCGTTAGCCGCGTCGATCAGCAACAGGTCGAGCACCTGCGTCGGCTTGCCAAAGAGCCGCAGAAGCACCGACAGCGGGGAGTAGAGCAGGCCACAGACAGACACAGACAGCCGCGGCCAGGGGACTCTACCCGTCCGCCGGTAGTAGGTCAGCAGCGCCAGCGATGCGGCCAGCAGCGCCGCGAGCGTCGCAGCGCCCAGCACGCACAGCAGGCCCAGGATTCTGTAAACCACGACCCCAACTCATCTATCGACCGCCGGCCGGGGCCGTACGGACCCCACCGGGGGCGCGATCTCTCCCTCCAGTCTGGGATTATAGCCATTCGGCATCCCAGTGCAAGGGAAATCTGCCCCCGGGCGCCCCTTGTTACGAAGGGCTGCGCCCGGGGGCGGCACCCGTTCCCCCGCAGGGCGGCGGCAGGCGAGCCCGACCCCGGCCGAGGGGCGGCGAAGGGGCTGAGGCCACGGCAGCCACACGTCCGGCTGTCGCGACCCCCACACCCCCACCCTCGGCCGGAAGGCGGGACGTCTGCCTCGCCTCCGGGCGAACGGCCTGGGCCGGCACCAGCGCTCGGGACTGGCCGCGTCTGCGACGCGCGATGGGACAAGGCGGTCACTCCCGCGTCCGAATGCCGACCCACGTGCGACCCCCGGCGGCCAGGCCGATGACGTCCACCAGCTCCCGCCCGGCCTGTGCCTTGGGGAGCTTGTCGTCGAAGAGCGCGCCGAAGGGCTGCTCCAGAATCTCGTGGCCGTCCCGTTCCCAGCTATCGGGGGCAATCATCCTGCGAATAAACTCGACGAGGCCCTCGCCCGTCAGGCCCTTGTCCTCCCCGTCGTCCTTCTCATCGAAGTCCCCCCAGAAGCTCTCGCCGATGTCGCTCTGTTCGCCGTGTCCCTCTCCTGTGCTGAGGGCTTGCTGGCGGCCGGCGAAGTTCTTGATCTCCATCGTCAGGTCGCTCACGTCGTACATCCGCAGGACCACGCGGTCCCGCAGCTTCTCCGGGTGGGCGACGTAGATGGCCTCGTTCTTGAGGTTGTACTTGAGGCTGGCGAGCTTGCAGATCCAGTTGAGTGCCCGCTCGAGTGTCATCTCGTTGACGCGGAGGGTCACGGTGGGCGCGCCGTCGCGAATCGCGTCGGGGTCGAGGATGATGGTCACGTCGGTCAGGCTGCTGAGGAAGGCGAGGACGTCGGGGAGGGGTGTCTCGACGAAGTCGAAGCTGATCTTCTGGCTGGCGAGCTTCTCGCGAAGCCGCAGCTCCCAGGGCTCGGGGCCGCTGCTTTCGCCGCCGAAGACGACGGGGACGGTGCGTGCCTGGACGGCCTCGAAGATCTCGCGGGGCATGTGGACGAGCTGGTTCTGGGGGGACGTCCAGGCGTCGGTGATGCGCCAGTGGAGGTCGGTCTCGCGGCGTCGGTCCTGGATCGCGCTGTCCACGGTCGCGGCGTTGCGTGCGGCGATGGCCCTCTCGCGGAGGCCGGCGGCGGGGCCGCTGGAGGGGTCGTCGCGGAGGATGGCGTCGGCGAGCGCTCGCGCGGGTGCGTAGCGCCCCTGGTCGAATAGCGCCGTCGCCTGCTCGAGCCGCGCGTGGTTGCGGGCGGCGAGGAGCTGCTGGCGCTGGTCGCGGAGCGCGCGGCTCTCGTTGATGGCCTTCTGCATCCGCCGCCGCTGGTCCTCGCGGCGCCGTTGCTCGATGGCCTCGCGGGCCTTGTGCTCGGAGGCGGCGGCATCTTCCACGAGGTCGGATGCATCGACGAAGGGCCGCAGCGAGTCGGCCAGGGCCTTCACCCGCGTGAACCCGTCGATGGCCTCGCGGTAGCGTCCCTTGCCGAAGAGGGCCTTGGCACCCATGTACGCGTTGTGGAGCTCGACCTTCCGCATCTCCATGGCGGCGTCGCGCTGGTTCATGTAGTCGCGCATCCTGACGCCGAGCGGGCCGCCTTCGAGACCGAGGAGGCCGCGCGCCTTGTGCAGGAACCTGCGGGCCTCGGTGTGCTTGGGGTCGAGCGCGACCGCCCGCTCGAAGCACTTGTGCGCCCTCGTCCAGTCCTGGTTCTCGAAGTGGACTTTGCCCGTCTCGAAGAGCTGCTGGGCGAGGAACCGCTCCTGGTCCTTCTTGATCCCTGTCTCGTCGGCGAGGCGCTTGAGCAGGTCGTGCGAGACCTGCTCCTCGCAGGTCGGTGCGGCCTTGGCCGGCTCCTTGCTGGCTTCCTTCTCGGCAGGGGCTCCCGCCATCAGGCAGCCCTGGGCGGCAAGCAGGACGCCGGCGGCCACCGCCAGCCCTGTCGCGACCTTGCCCAAGTGTGTCATCGTGCACCCCCAAGTCGTCCACGGCCAATCCATCGATCGCCTTGTCCGTATCAGAGTCTACCTCCCGCCGCTCGCATGGGCAACAGGAAACCCAGATGTTACGAACTCGCAAGTCGTTGGTATCATTGGACTTATTTGTAACGCCGTGTAAACCCCGCGCGACTGCCTGGCGGGTGCCGCGCCGCGCGACCCGGCGAGGGGCCGATCGGTCAGGGGACACCGGGGATGGCGTTAGTGCAGGGAGGCGGGGGGCGCGCCTGCGCGTTCGGGCTGCGGCTCAGCCAGACCCTTGAGCGATCGTAACACTTCAGCGAAGGTGTGGGTCCGCCGCCGCAGACAACTGGCACGCCTTTCTGCACGCTGTCCTCTTCTCAGAGGGCGGGGACGAGGACGACGCCGAGGACGAGTGGAGAAGGAACGCG
>CAZDNN010000345.1:0-7037 GCA_964506385.1 uncultured Planctomycetota bacterium | reverse complement strand
TGCCTGGCGAGCTGGCCATATGAGGAAGCCAAGGCCTGCGCCCCCCTGGAGCAGGTTTTCCTGCCTCGCCCTCTGAGAGAAAGACAGCGTGCAAAAAGGCGTGCCAACTGCCTGCGGCGGCGGGACCACACTTCGCTGAAGTGTTACGATAGAGGAATGCATGATGGGTGATACGTGATCCAGAGGCCCTCAGCGGGTCTTCTCTTCTCCTCTCACGCATCACGCATCACGAATCACGGATTGCGTATCTCGCATCCGCCAGCAAGGGAAAGGGCTATCGCATGTTCAAGCAGGCTGTCTTCGGAGACGAGGTCTCCCAGGATCTCGAGCGGGTGGTCGCCGTGTGTAAGCGGTTCGGGCTCGACGGGATCGAGCTGCGGAGCGTGTGGGGCTTCAAGGCGCCGCAGGACATCCCACAGGCGAAGTGCGCGGAGATCAAGGCGCGCCTCGACGCCGAGGGCCTGGTGGTCTGCTCGATCGCCGCACCATTCTTCAAGTGCGACATCGACTCGCCGGCCGAGATCGCCCAACACCACGACATCCTGCGCCGCTGCGGCGAGATGGCCCACTTCTTCGGCGCCGGGGTCGTCCGCGGCTTCACCTTCTGGCGCAAGGGCGCCTACGACAAGGCTCGTGTCCTCGGCCTCTTCGGCCCCGTAGTGAAGATCCTCGAGGAAGGCGACATCACGCTGGGCATCGAGAACGAAGCCTCGACCTTCATCGGCACCGGCCGCCGCCTTCGCGACTTCCTCGACGACCTCGCCTGCCCGCGCGTCGGCGCCATCTGGGACGCCTGCAACGTGCTCTACGACGACGAAGACAAGGAGATCCCCTACCCCGACGGCTACGAGGCCATCAAGCCCCACATCATCCACATCCACATCAAGGACACCGCGCCCAACGAACAGGGCGCGCAGGAATGCTGCGCCATCGGCGAGGGCGACATCGACTTCGTCGGCCAGTACCGCGCCCTGTTCGAGGACGGCTACGACGGCTGGACGTCGCTGGAGACCCACTGGCGGAAGAAGGCACTGACCAAGGAGCAGGTGGACAAGCCCGGCGGCGCCGACTACTCGGCCGGCGCCGAGGAATCCAGCGTCATCTGCCTGGAGAACATCCAGCGAATCATCGAGCAGGCGCGGCCCGTGTAGCATCCCCCTCGTGCCGAGACCACCCGAACACCAGCCGATCAGACTCTCTCTCCCGAAGTGAAAGGGAACCGCAGGAGCAGGCGGAGACTGCCTGAAGGCGGGCCTACGAACTGCCCTTACGACGGCGGCGGCTTCGGCTCCTCGGAGGGGCCATCGTCCTTCGGGCGTGATCCATCGGTGGGCTCGTCACCATTCTCGTCGTCCGCGGGCGGCGTCTCTTCGCCGGCTGGACCGCCCTCCTCTTCCTCCCAGCCTATGTCGTCCCCCATGCCGTCCTCGTACGTGTCCTCGTCGTAGTACTCGCCGTACTCCCCGTACTCGTCGTAGTACTCGCTCTCGCCGTAGTCATAGGACTCGTCGTAGCCAGTCTCGCCGGCGCCGTCGGTCGTGCCGGATGCTCCCGTCCCGCTGGTAGGCGTCGATTCGGCGGCTGCGGCGGCGGCCTCGCGGTCCCACTCCTCGCCGAGCTCGTCGTCCTCCTCGTCCCAGCCTTCCCAGATGGTGCGCTTGGGCTTGAAGAAGCGAGATGCGAGGATGCTGATCTCGAACAGGATCACGAGCGGCACCGCCAGGCAGATCTGGGTGACCACGTCGGGCGGCGTCAGGAGCGCGCCGATGATGAACATCGCGACAATGCAGTGCCGCCGCTTGCGCGCCAGCATCGCGGGCGAGACCAGGCCGACCCGCGTCAGCGCCGTCATCACCAGCGGCAGCTCGAAGGCCACGCCGAAGACCAGCATCATGATCGCCTCGAACTTCAGCGTGTCCCCAATGTTCCACAGCAGCTTGACGCCCTTGAACCTCAGGGTGTAGCTCATCAGGAACTGGAGTGCCACTGGCACGACGAGCCAGTAGGCGAACATCGATCCGCCGACGAACAGCCCGCTGCCGACCGACAGGACCGGCACGATGGCCCGCCGCTCCTTCTTCTTCAGACCCGGCGCCACGAACTCCCAGACCTGGTAGAGCGTCACCGGGATCGTCAGCACCACCGCCATCAGCAGGCACATCAGCGCCACGGAGATGATCATCTCCGTCGGCTTGCGTGAGACGAGCAGATCGTTGAACGGGATGCCTGCGATCTCGCACGCTCGCAGCACCGGCAGAGTCATCGCGTCGTAGACGTAGGTGTGCAGCACCAGGAACATCACCACGAAGGCGCCGCCCACCGTGCCCACGCACACCAGGATACGGTAGCGCAGCTCGACCAAGTGCTCGGTGAAGGGCATGCGCTTCTGGTCGATGCCGAACTCGTTGTCTTCCTCCTCGACCTCGCGCACCTCTTCCTCAGCGGCCCGGCGCTCGGCCTCGTCGCCCTCGGTCTCCGCCGCTTCGGCCTCGGCGGCCTCGCGCTCGGTGGCATCCCCCTCGGCGTCGCCTTCGGCCTCGGCCTCGGAGGCCTCGCTCTCGGCCGCATCGCCCTCGGCGTCGGGGCGCGACTCCGCCTCGGCGGCCTCCCCTTCGGCCGCGTCGCCGGCGGCGTCGCCCTCAGCCTCGGCGTCGCTGGCCTCGCGCTCGGCCTCCTCGGCCCCCTCGTCACGGGCCTCGGCGTCGTCGGCGTCGTGTTCTCGATCGTCGTCTGGCATCTAGGCGTCGCTTCGGCAAGGGTTCCAGCACGCGAACGCGTGCCGATCGTTCTCGGATGTCAGCGTCGGCGCCTCGAACGCGCAGCGGCCGGTGGCGCGGTCGCAGCGCGGGCGGAAGGAGCAGCCGGCCGGCCTGGCCGCGGGGTCGGGCACCGAGCCGGGGATCACGTCGAGCCGCTCGCGTCGCTCGCCGAGCCTGGGCACAGAGCGGAGCAGGCCCCGCGTGTAGGGGTGCCGCGCAGCCTCGAATATGGCCTCGACGGGCGCCGTCTCGACGATGCGGCCCGCGTACATCACCGCCACGCGTTCGGCGATCTGAGCCACGAGGCCCAGGTCGTGCGTCACCAGGAGCACGGCGAGGTCACTCTCCGCGCGGATGCGAGCCAGGAGCTCCATGATCTGCGCCTGGATCGTCACGTCGAGCGCCGTCGTCGGCTCGTCGGCGATGAGCAGCCTCGGCTCGCAGGCCAATGCCATGGCGATCATCCCGCGCTGCCGCATCCCGCCGCTGAGCTGGTGCGGGTAGTCGCGTGCCCGCTCCTCCGGCGACGGGATCTGCACGCGGCGCAGCATCTCGACGGCCCGCTGCCACGCCTCGCCCTCGCCGACGGGGCGATGCGCCCGCACGGCCTCGGCGATCTGGAAGCCCACTGTCAGGGCAGGATGCAGGCTCGTCATCGGCTCCTGGAAGACCATCGAGATGTCCGCGCCGCGCACCTGTCGCATCTCGGCCTCGGACAGGCCCAGCAGGTCGCGCCCCTCGAAGAGCACCTCGCCCGCCACGATGCGGCCCGGCGGGTCGGCCACCAGCCGCAGGATTGAGAGGGCCGTCACGCTCTTCCCGCAGCCGCTCTCGCCCACGAGCCCCACACACTCGCCGCGCCCGACCGCCAGGTCCACCCCGTCCACCGCCTTCACCACACCGGCGTCCCCGACGAACCACGTCCGCAGCCCGCGCACCTCGAGCAGGGCTTCCGAGGCGTCGGCGCGAGGGCGCCGCGCAGCAACAGGGAGCGTGGTGTTCAAGGGCCTCTCAGTCCCCAGATTGACGGTGGAGCAACCGTTTCAGAGAGAATCATGCTATCGCATCCTCGCGGGGCTGTCAAACACGCCGGCACCCATGCATCGGTTCACACCCGCTGACGAGGTTTTACCGCGGCCTACGCATCGCCGCGTTGATTCCCCCATGGGCATCTGCTAGACTCCGGCAGGGGAGACCGCCCGCAGCCGAAAGCGACTCAACGCCTTGTCCACGAGCCGTTTCCAACGCGCCTTCCGCCTGGCTGTCGCAGCCACTGCCTGCGTCGCGGCCTCGGCCACTGCCGGCGAGCCGCCCGGCCAGCTCTCCAAGGCGGAGTACCAGCGGCTCCGCACCCTGTGCTTCCGCCTCGGGGAGAACGAGCCGGGGAAGAAGTGGGACGCGGCGCGGGCGCTGATCGGCGAGGGCGCGCGGGCGGTGCCTGTTGTGGCCGAGCTGTTCGCAGGCGAGTGGGTGGAGGGCAAGCGGATGGCGGCGTGGGTCCTCAGCGAGATCCACCACCCGTCCGCTGTCGGCCCCCTGGCGCAGGCCATGGGCGACGCCGATGAGGAGGTGCGGTGGAAGGCCGCCGTGGGTCTCAAGCGTATCGGCCGGCCCGCCACCTTCGCACTCGTGGCGAAGCTCCTCACCGGCAATCTCCACGCCAAGCACTGCGCGGCCTGGGCCCTCGGCGAGCTCCGCGACCCCGCCGCAGCCGGCGCCCTGGCCTCCGCGCTCGAGGAGGACGACGAGGATCTCCGCTGGAAGGCCGCGACAGCCCTCGCACAGATCGGCGCGCCCGCACTTCCAGCGCTCGCCAAGGTCTTCGGTAGCGAGAACGTCGAGACCCGCCGCTGCGCGATCTGGGCCGTGGGCAAGATCGGCGGCAAGGCGTCCCTCCCCGCACTCGAGAAGGCGCTCGCCGACCAGGACAACCACGTCCGCGCCAAGGCCGTGGTCGCGCTCGGCGCGATCCAGGGCAAGCAGTCGACCAAGCTCCTGATGCGGATGGTCAACGACGCCGACAAGGTGGTGCGCAAGGACGCCATCGTGGCGCTCGGCCGACGCGGCAAGGTGCTCAAGCCCACGCCTCGCCCCGACACCACAGGGGAGCCGACCTCCCGCATCCCCCTCTATGGCGTCTGCGAGGTGGCCTTCACCCCCGAGAAGTGCCCGCCCCTCGAGAACCCCTTCGCAGAGGCGGCCCTCACCGCGACGTTCATCGCGCCGGACGACCGCAACATCAAGATCCTCGGCTTCTACGCCGGCCAGGGCGTCTGGAAGGTGCGCGCGGCCCTCGACCAGGCGGGCCGCTGGTTCTACCGGCTGGACTTCCGGGCCGGCGACCACACCGAGCTCGGCCACGGCGCCGCCCAGTGCGTCGCGCGCAAGGCACGCGGCTTCCTCCGCATCGACGAGAAGCACCCCACCGTCTTCGCATTCGACGACGGCTCCCGCTTCTTCCCCATCGGCACGGGCACCGAGACCCTCGGCAATCCCTCCGACGCCGGCGAGCCGCGCCATACCCTCGACGTCTGGAAGGCATACCTCGGCGACTGCGCGAAGGCGCGGATGAACACGTGCCGCCTCTTCCTGCTGGAAGTCCCCTGGATCCCTCCCGCCGTCGTCCGGGCGCATCCTGAGTTGTCTCCCTGGCCCCTCGGCCCGGGTGGCAGGCAGTACGACCTGCGCCGCTTCGCCCTGCCCTTCTGGGACAAGCTCGACGCCGTCCTGGCCTACGGCGAGGAGCTCGGCATTCAGTTCGAGCTCGTCATCTTCGATGAGACTGGCCTGGCCGCGGGCGACGGGAAGCGCTGGGCCTTCCACCCGTTCAACGAGCGCCTCGGCGGCCCGCTCGGCGGCCTGTCGGGCTCGCCCGCCTTCTACGACCTGAGCGTCGAGGCCAACCGCGCGGCCCAGGAAGCCTATGTGCGCTATCTCCTCGCCCGCACCGCCGCACGCACCAACGTGACCTATGAGCTGGCCAACGAGATGAACCGCCGCGGCGCGGCAGGCAGGCTCGGCGTCCGATGGGTCGAGCACTGGATGGCTGCGCTCCGCGAGCACGACCCCTACGACCACCTGGTCTCGCTCTCCGTGGCTGAGGGAGCGGACGCGTACTACCGCATCGAGGGGATCGACGTGGCGAACGTCCACGGCGCGGGGGTGCCGCAGGCGGGCGCCGTGCGGATGCCCGTCGTGCTGGCGGCGCCACACGCGCGGACGCCGCAGGAGGAGCGCGCGCTGTTCTGGCAGGCGCTGCTCCGCGGCGCGCCAGCGGCCCGCGCCCCCTGGCAGCCCCTGACCGCCCGCACCGCCATCTTCGAGCACACCCGCTACCTCGCCGACTACGCCAGGGGCCTGCCGTGGTGGGAGCTGCGCCGCGACGACGCCGTCGTCCTTTCTGCTCCAGGAGGCACGCGGGCCGTGGCGGCCGTGCGCGACGGCGAGATCCACGTCTACGTCATGGGCTCGGCCGACGAAGGCACCATCCGCGTCGGCGTGCCCAACGGCCGCTACGACGCCGACTGGTTCGACCCGAAGAACGGGCCCCTGCGCCGAGACGAGGATCTCCAGCCCGACCGCGGCGCGCTCGACCTCGCCTGCCCCACCTTCGAGGAGGACCTCGTCCTACGCATCCGCAAGAAGCTCCCGCAGCAGCAGAAGCCCTGACACCGCCCTCCACCCATCCACCACACCCTCACCGTCGCCGCAGGTGGCGCCCGATGGGCGATCTGGTAGAATGGAGAGAGATACCCGGAGGACGCCGCTCGCCATGCCTGACCTGTTGCTGCCCCCTGGCGTCCGCTACGCGTGCATCCGCTGCGGCGCCTGCTGTCGGAGCCTCGAGGTCACGCTCACCGATGCCGAGCACGAGCGGCTGGCCGGCCACGACTGGTCGGGCGAGCTGGCGGACTATGCGCCCGAGCGGTACTTCGCTCGGCGGCGGGGCGTGCGGGGCAGGCAAACGTGGCGCCTCCGCTCCCAGCCCTCGGGCGCCTGCCGCTTCCTGACCGATGACGGCCTGTGCCGCGTCCACAGCGTCCTGGGCTACAAGGCCAAGCCTTTCGCGGGGCGCCTCTTTCCTTTCACCTTCACCGTCACGCCCATCGGGGTGTTCGTCGGCGTGCGGTTCAGTTGCCCCGCCGTGGTCCGCGGCAAGGGTCCCGAGCTCGAAAAGCAGCGCCACGACATCCAGCGGCTCTACAGGGAGTACGCCAAGGCCTACGCCCCGCCGAAGGCGCCCGAGCGGGTGCGCTTCCATCGCGGCTTCGAGTTGTC
>CAZDNN010000344.1:0-7040 GCA_964506385.1 uncultured Planctomycetota bacterium | reverse complement strand
AGGTGTATCTGACTGTGACCGAGGTGGTGGCCGGGCGGCTGGAGCCGGGCGACGACGGGGAGGGCGGCATCAGCCGCCGCGCGGCGATCGAGGCGCGGGAGGAGGCGGGCTTCGAGGTGGACGCGGCCGACGCGATCGTCCTCGGGCGCGGCCTCTTCTCCTCGCCGGGCCAGACGCCCGAGAAGGTCTACTTTCGCGCCTTCGAGATCGACCCCGCCCACCAGCAGGCCGCGCTCGGCGACGGCTCGCCCATGGAGGCGGCCCACGACATCACGTTCGTCGAGGTCCACGACGCCATCCGCCGCTGCGTCGCCGGCGAGATCGAGGACCCGAAGGCCGAGATCGGCTTCCGACGGCTCGCAGACCACCTCGAAGGCACGCTTAACACAGTCTCGCAAAGGTGATGTCTGCCTCGTGCCCCTGATGCGATGGAGCATATGCAGGGGTTGTGGCCCGCGGGGCGGGCCGTTGGCGAGTCGTGCTGGCCAGCGCCCCGGTTTACTGCACGCGTTCTGCCCGAGACGCGGGAGAGCATGGGTTGGGAGGTCCCAACAGGGGCTACGGCTGCGCGGCCCCCTTCGGAGGGCCAGGACGAGGGGGACAGGAGGAGAGCGGAAGCCGGACGTCCGAGGCCGAACTCAAGGGATAATGGCGCCTTTGACAGCCGGTGGGCTGGGGCTATAATGCCCGTGTCCCCGCTGTCTTCTCCCCGCATAGCCGAGGCTCCCACCGATGGCGAAGGCCGCGAAGGCGAAGGATGAGGCGGCGGCGCTGCACTGGCGCATCATCTCGATCGCCGTCTTCGTCGTGGCCTTCGCCGCCGTGCTGACGACCCTCGACGATCCGGGCCTGACGTGGGACGAGCCCTTCTCGATCCTCGCCGGCCGCTCCTACGTGCAGTGGCTGGGCGACCCTTCCTTCAGTCGCGAGGCGATCGACCGAGCCTGGGGGCTGAACCACGAGCATCCGCCGCTGGCGAAACTGCTCGTGGGCCTCTCGCAGGCCGTCTTCGCCCGCGGCGCGCCGGACATCCTGTCGTCGCGCCTGGCGGTTGCCCTCGTGTTCGGGCTGCTGGTCGAGTTGGTGTTTCGGTTCGGGGGCCGTGTGTTCAGCGGGCTGACGGGGGTGGTGGCGGCGGGGAGCCTGTTGTGCATGCCGCGGGTGTTCGGCCACGCGCATCTGGCGACGCTGGACCTGACGATGGCGGCGACCTGGCTGCTGTCGGTCGTGACGTTCGCGCTGGCGGTGGAGCGAGGCGGCTGGCGGTGGGGGCTGGTGTCGGGCCTGTGCTTCGGGCTGGCGCTGCTGACAAAGGTCAACGCGGTGTTCCTGCCGCTCGCGCTGGCGGGGTGGGGCATCGGGTTCCATCGCAGGCGGGCGGTGGTGCCGCTGGCGTTGACGCTGGTGGGTGGGGTCGCGGTGTTCTTCCTGTGCTGGCCGTGGCTGTGGCCGGCGCCGCTGGCGCGGACGTGGGCGTATCTGCGTCCGACGTGGCGGGTGGTGATCCCTGTGCAGTACTTCGGGCGGGTCTACGCCGAGCAGGCGCCGTTCCACTACCCGATCGTGATGACGGCGGTGACGATCCCGGTGGGGGTCCTGTTCCTGGCGGTGATGGGTCTGGTGCGGGCGGTCCGCAAGTTCCGCGAGGAGCCGATGCTGGCGCTGCTGGCGATCAACGTGGCTGTGGCCATCGGGCCGTTCCTGCTGCCGTGGCTGCCGAAGTACGATGGGGTGCGGCTGTGGCTGCCGGCATTCCCGTTCCTGGCGTTGCTGGCTGGGGTGGGCGGGGCGCAGTGCTGGGGGTGGGTGGCCTCGCGGTCGAGGGGGCGGCCGTGGCGTCCGCTGTTCGTCACCGCGGTGTTCTTCCTGACGCAAGTGGGGGCGGTGGCGTGGTTCCGTCCGTGCTACCTGAGCTACTACAACGCGCTGGTGGGCGGGCTGTGGGGCGCGCAGCGGCTTGGCCTGGAGACGACCTACTGGCACGATGCGGTGAATCGCCCGCTGTTCCGCTGGCTGAACCGGCGTTGCGCCGTGGGCGATGTGGTCGCCTTCTACCCCGTCGGGGAGTTCGTCGTCAGCTCGGCGCCTGGCCAGCGCGATTTCTACGAGGCTTTCTACGTGAAGCGGGACGTCGAGGCGGTGCGGCTCGAGGGCCGCGTGCGACCGCACTTCGTGGTGCTGAACGCCCGTGAGTCGCTGCTTCGCCGCCACGAGGCGGCTTGGCGGGTGTACACGACCCAGCGGCCGCTCTACGCCGTGCGCAAGCAGGGGGTGGTGCTGGCTGGGGTGTACGAGTGGCGGTGAGTCCGGCCTCGCGCTTGACCCGGTTCGCTCGGGGCAGTATCGTTGGTGGTGGGCCGAACGCGGAGCGCTCCCATCGCGATGGTAGCGCAGTGCCAGGGAAGGAGAGCTGAATGGCTCGGATCCGAGGGACGTGGGTGTTGGCGCTGGTGCTCGTGTGGGGATTTGCACACGCGGGCGAATCTCCGCCGGTGTGGGCGCAGCTTGACCGCGGGACGCGGATCAGCGACGAAGGGCCGCGTGCGGGGGTCGGGTCGAAGATCGCCCTGTATCCCATCAACCGGCTCCAGGATCTGATGGACGTGGCGAGCCTCCAGCTCGGCTTTGGCTTCGGGCTGCACGCGAACGTGCACGCGACGCGGGCCGTGCAGTTCGGAGGGGGCGCGTCGGCGGTGTCGCGGGTCGGCTTCGAGGGGCGGGGCATCGGGCTGTGCAACGAGGCGAAGGCTGAGCTGTCGCTCCTGATGTTCAGCATCGAGCGGTTCAGCCGCAGCAACGCCTTCGGCACCTACAGCAGCTATAAGTCGCCACGGGACCTGCCGTGGCTCTATCTGCGCCATCGCGACTACTGGGGTATCGGGGGAGAGGTGTCGGCGGCGATCGTCAACATCGGCTTCGAGCTGCATCCCGCCGAGCTGCCGGACCTGCTGGTGGGCCTGGCGGGGGTGGACCTGCGCCACGACGATCTGCCGCAGCCGCCGAAGGGCAAGGCGGTGAACCTGCTGCGGACGCCCGAGGGCGTTGCGGTGAAGCGGGTGGTCATCGTGCCCTCGCGGGTCGTTGCGGCGAGGTCGGTGCGCATGGCGCGGCCCTCGGGGCTGGGCGTCTACTACAATCGCTTCGGCAGCGAGGCCACCTTCGGGCTGCTGGGCACCGCGTTCAGCGGCAGCAAGGACCAGAGCGCCGCCGCGGAGTTCAACGCCGCACTCGGCCGCCAGCGCTTCGACCTCTACGCCGAGCTGCTCGAGCGGCTCGAGCGGGTGGTCTACCTGCGGCGGGGCTGGAAGGTGGTGGACACGCGGAGGACCCTCGCGGCCTTCCGCGACTACGCCGTGACCAAGAAGTGGGGGGACCTGACCATTCAGCGGCTGCCGAACTACGCAGGGCTGTGCCAGGCGCACGGTGCGGACACGGTGCTCGACGTGCGGATCTGGGAGTGGGGCGTGTGGCGGAGCAGCTTCAAGAGGGTGGCCACGATGCGGCTCGACTGCGAGTTCAAGCTCATCGCCTACCCGGCCAACAAGGTGCTGCTCGACCTGCGCCTGGCTTCCGACGTCAAGGAGAAGAAGGGCTTTCCCCTCGCTGACTTCGCGAAGGACGACGGCCGGATCCTCGTCGAGGAGACCCGCGACGCCATCGGCGTCGTCACGGCCGCCTTCGCCGACATCATCCGCGAGGCCGAGCAGTAACAGCGTGACAGGACCCTTTGGGCAGGGACCGGGCAGGTTGTGCCGGAGGCGCGAGACACCGGGGCTGACGCTCCCCAGGATGAGGAGACGTATCGTGAGGCAGTTTCGCATCGTGGCTGTGGGCGTGCTGGCGCTTCTGTCGGTCGGCTGTGCCTCGATCGTACACGGCAGCCGTCAGGGCATCTTCGTCAACAGCGTGCCGTCGGGCGCCACGGCGACCGTGCGGGACGAATACGGCATGGTGGTGGCCAGCCAGGGGACCCCGTGCACGCTCCGCCTTCAGCGGGGCAGCGGCTTCTTCTCCGGCGCGACCTACACGATCGCCATCGAGAAGCCGGGCTACGACCCCGTCAACATGATGATCTCGAGCCGCCTGAGCTTCTGGTACCTCGGCGGCAACTGCCTCATCGGCGGCCTGTGGGGCTGGCTGATCGTGGACCCGATCACCGGCGGCATGTGGAAGCTCAAGCCCAAGGCGATCAACGTGACTCTGCCGAAGCAAGCGGGGCTCCCGCCTCACGATCGAGGCCGCGTGACCGTCGCGCGGCGCGAGGCCCCACCTGCCGGCCTGACCCCGCCCGCCGTCCCGCTCCGGCGATGAGCCGCTGGCGGCGAAACCTGGTGAGAAATGCGGGCTAGCGCAGTCTCTCGGGCAGGGTGCCCTCGGTTTCCATGACGTGGATGAGCTCGTAGCGGTCGAGCATGGTGCGGACCTGTGCCTTGGTCTTGCGGGGCAGTGCCCAGCGGCGGTCGTTGGCGAAGCGGATCAGGCATCGGGCCAGGAGGGCGACGGCCTCACGGAGGTCGGCGCGGCTCACCTTGTCGAGTGTGTCTGCGGCGGTGTGGCCGTAGCCGCGGCCGTGGGGCGTGCCGCCGATGCTCCCCAGGTTGCAGCAGGGCACGCCGGCGGCCATGAAGCTGAAGTGGTCGGAGTAGGGCATGGGGCGGCTGGCGAAGGGGATGCTCTCGCGCATCTCGGCCGCCATCGCCGCCAGGCGCGGCTTCGCCTCGTTCCAGCCCTGGAAGTCGAAGCCCTTCCCGCGCGAGCTGCCGATGCAGTCGCAGTTGACCATCAGCCGGACGTGGGGCATCTCGTCGATGTGGCGCTCGACGTAGGCCGCCGAGCCGATAAGCCCAACTTCCTCGGCACTGAAGCAGACGAACCGCACGGTGCGCCTGAGCACCCCGGCGTGGGGCGCCAGGAGGCGTGCCGTGTCGAGGATGGCCGCGACGCCGCTGGCGTTGTCGGCTGCGGCCTGGGAGATGTCGTGGCCGTCGTAGTGGGCGCCGACGACCACCATCTCCTCGGGCTTCTGGCTCCCCGGGATGTCTGCCACGATGTTGCGCCCGCGGGCCGCGAAGCTCTTGTCGTGGGTCGTCAGGTGGATGCGCACCGGCTCGCCGTCGGCGAGTCGGAGCAGGCGCTGGCCTGTCTCTTTCGACACGCCGACGCCGGGGATCTCCGCCCTGCGGTTGAAGCGGATGGAGCCGGTCGGCTCCAGCAGCCCGCCGTCGTGGTTCATGAAGATGAAGGCCCTGGCGCCTGCGGCGACGGCGCGCGCGTACTTCTCAGCGCGATGGACCCAGCGGTGGTAGTATCCGGGCGACGCGCTCGTGACCATCACCGCCTTGCCCTTGATCTGCCTGCGGGCGCGCGCGAAGTCCTCCGGCAGGCCTTCGCCGAGGCACAGCAGTTCGAGCTCGACCCCCCGCTTCGGCGTGGACGGGCAGTAGGGCAGGGCGATGGCCTCGAACGACATGGCCCGCGGTGCGACGGCCTTCAGCGTCGGCCTCCGCCCCCGCTTCCAGCCCGTGAAGCGGAAGGTCTCGGCGTGGACGCCGCTCAGGCCGTACCCCGCGAACTTCCCAAGCAGGAAGTCACCCGCCCGCCGCTCCTCGGCGCTGCCGGCGAAGCGGCTGCCGCACGTGTCGCACAGCTCGCGCAGCACGGCGGGCGCCTCGTCCGAGATCATCGCTTCGCCGAGCAGGCGGACATCGAGCTCTCGCCGCTGTTCTGCCGTGGTCATTGCATCAGCTCCTTCGTGCTTCCTGGTCCGCCTCCCGACCCTGGATACTGCCAGGCTGGACTCCTCGAACCCCGGGCGTCTCGGCGCTATAATAGCGCGTCACCAGGGAAGGAGACAATGCCATGATCAGGTCGCGCGCGCCGGTGCGGGTGGATTTTGCTGGTGGATGGACGGATGTGGCCCGCTTCTGCCAGGAAGCTCCGGGGGCGGTGGTGAACGCCGCCATCAGCATCTACTCCTACGCCTCGACCAGCCTTCACGAGACCGACGAGGAACGCCGGCGGGGCATTCATATCTACTCGGCAGACTTCAACACCTATGTCGAAGCGGCCGACATCCGGCGGCTCGAGTACGACGGGAACGCCGACCTGGTCAAGGCCGCCATTCGCCACCTGGGCGTCAACGAGAGCTTCACGATCACGTCGCGCTCGGACGCCCCGCCCGGCAGCGGGCTGGGGACATCGGCGGCAATGGGCGTGGCCCTTATCGGCGCCCTGAGCGCCATGGTCGGCCGCGGCTTCCTGCCCGCCGAGATGGCCGAGCTGGCCAGCGCCATCGAGCGTGAGGAGCTCGGCATCCTGGGCGGCAAGCAGGACCAGTACGCCAGCGCCATCGGCGGCTTCCAGTTCATGGAGTTCCACGGCGAGACGGTCAGGACATCGCCCCTCCGCCTGAGCGCCAGGACGGCGTTCGAGCTCCAGAAGCACCTTGTGCTGTGCTACACCGGGCAGTCGCGGCTCTCGGGCGACATCCACGCCCACGTCACCGACGCCTTCACCAGCGGCGACCCCGAGACGACCCAGGCCATGGCCGACCTCAAGGATATCGCCCGCGCGATGAAAGAGCGGCTCCTGCTCGGCGACCTCGAAGGCTTCGCCCACCTGATGAGCGACAACTGGACGAACCAGAAGCGCCTGCACGGCTCCGTGACCAACGAGCAGATCGACGGCCTGTTCGCCATCGCCGCCGAGTCGGGCGCGGCGGGCGGCAAGGCCTGCGGGGCCGGCGGCGGCGGCTGCCTCGTGTTCCTCGCCAGGCCCGACCAGGAGCACGTCCTGCGGCAGGCCCTCCAGGACGCCGGTGTGCGCGTTCTGGACGCCGTCTTCGATTTCCAGGGCCTCGTGGTTGTCTAGCCCGGATTTCTCACCAGGTTTTGCCGTCGATGCCGTAAGCGACGCTGCCGCAAGGGGAAGCGAGCGATTTGACCTGTCGGGCCCGTGCGCAGAGCGTCGTGCCCAGTGCGCTCGCTCTCGCCGCGGGCAAGGACGCACACGCGGCCTTCCGGAGGCGTATCCGTGATGGA
>CAZDNN010000343.1:0-7041 GCA_964506385.1 uncultured Planctomycetota bacterium | reverse complement strand
GAAGCAGCGGCTGAACCGGCGAAACAGCACCCTCCATCGCGTGCGGCGGTCTGGCTTCCGGGCGCGGATGCGGACGCGGAGCGGGCGCGCGATCATCAGGCGGCGTCGCCGCAAGGGCCGCAGGCAGCTTGCTCCCACCCGCCGCAGGTAACCCCCATAGTATCACTTCGGTCGCGTGGCTGGGCGAGTGCTCTGGCTGTGGGGCTCGCGGCGCTCCTGGCGTGCGCATTCGCCCGCGCCGCGGACTACCCCCGCCCGAAACCAGGCAAGGCAGGGAAGGGACGACTCGAGTTCGTCGAGGGGATCCCCGTCCTCCACCTGCGCGGCACGCCCGGCGAGATGGGGCATCAGCAGGGGGCGCTGATGGCCGAGCAGTTCGCCTTCCTGCGCGAGCACTACCTCCACCGCCTCCTGGGTGATGGGGTGGAGGCCGAGGCCGCACGGCTGGCGGCCATGGGGTTCCAGCAGTTTATCCCCAAGGACTACCTGGCCGAGCTCAAGGCGCTGTCGGAGGAATCGGGCGAGGCCTACGTGGACGTGCTGCTGGCCAACACGTTCCTGGACACGAGCCGCTCTGTCCTGTGCAGCGTGGCCATCGCCCAGAAGTCAGCGACCCGCGGCGGGCGTCTGCTCTTCGCCCGCAACAACGATTTCCCCACCCTCAACGTGGCGCACAAGGCGAGCGTGGTGATCGTCTACCACCACACGAGGCCCGGTCTCCGTTCTTTCGTGTCCATCGGCTGGCCCGCGGTCATCGGGGTGGTCAGCGGGATGAACGACGCGGGGCTGTGCGTGGCGACGCTGGTCTCGCTCACGCAGAAGGGGGTCCATCCCGGCATGCCCTACTGCCTGATGTACCGCCAGGTGCTCGAGGAGTGCGCGACGCCGCAGGAGGCGCTCGCGGTGGTCCGGCGCACGCAGCGGACCTCGGCGAATAACCTGGCTGTGGCTGCTCCGGGCACCGAGCCGCTCGTCATCGAGTTCACCCCCCAGAAGGTAGCCGCGAGGCGTCCGGTGCGGGACGTGCTGCTGGCGACCAACCACTTCCGCTCGCCCGAGCACACGGCGGTGCCGCGGCCCGTGTACGGCCGCTACCCGAGGCTCGAGGAGTTCAGCCGCTCTCACCACGGCCGGATCGACGTGGCGGCGCTCAAGGGGGTGCTCAAGGCGTGCCAGATCCCCACGTGGACCATGCAGTCGATGGTCTTCGAGCCGGCCGAGCGGCGGCTCCATCTGGCCACCGGCACCCTGCCGGCCGCGTCGGGGAAGTACGTGGCCATCGGCTGCCGGGAACTCATGGCCGCGAAGTAGAAGGCTCGCCGTGCGCGTCCTCGTCACCGCCGACCTGCACTACGAACTCGACGAGTACCAGGGCCGCGTCGCCGCCCTCGCCGACGAGATGGTCGTCCAGGACGCCGATGCGCTGGTCATCGCCGGGGATATCTTCGCGCTCGACACGGCCCTGCTGGCCCGCTGCCTGAGGCTCTTCGAGGGGTTCCGCGGCGAGAAGCTCCTGGTGGCCGGCAACCACGACCTGTGGACGCGCGAGGGCGGCGATTCCCAGGAGCTCTACGCCGAGACCATTCCCGAGATGGCCGCGGCCTGCGGCTTCCACGACCTCGACACCGGGCCGCGGATCGTCGGCGACGTCGGCTTCGTCGGCACGGTCGGGTGGTACGACTACTCGTTCCGCGACGAGTCCCTCGACATCCCCATCCGCTTCTACGAGCACAAGGCCGGCCCGGGCTACTGCCGTGGCCATCCCGACCTCGAGCGCCTGCTCGGCCCAGACGAGGAGCTGTCGCCCAGGGCACTGGCGGCGCGGTCCTACTGGAACGATGGCAGGATGATCCACTGGGCGACGGACGACCGTGCCTTCGCGGCGCTGACGGCCGAGCGGCTCGAGGCACAGCTACAGGAGGTCGAGCCGCAGGTGCGTGCGGTCGTGGCCCTGACCCACCACATCCCGTTCGCCGAGATGCTCGTGCGCAAGCGCGACCCGTCGTGGGCCTTCGGCAACGCCTTCATGGGCTGCGTCGGCCTGGGCGACACGCTGCTGCGCCACGAGAAGGTCACGCACGCCGTCTTCGGCCACAGCCACACGCGGGGGCGCGCGCGGATCGGCCATATCGAGGCGCTCAACGTCGGCTGCACCTACAGGATGAAGCGCTACGACGCGATCGAGCTGTGAACCGACGGTAGTGGCTCACGGCAAGGCAGCATCGTGGCCTGTCCCGGCAATGGGCGGCAAGGAGAAAGCATGACCGGGTTGGCGAGAATCGCGATGGGGCTATCGTTGATGATCTGCGCTGGCCAGGCCATGGCGCAGGACTGGAAAGCGCAGCCCGACCCGCAGGTTGCCGGAAGGCTGGACATGAGCCGGCTGTCGGGTGCGGGATGCAGGGCTCTGGCCGGCTTCTCAAGCCAGGCGGATGGTAGCAAGTGGGGGGTGCTGGCAACCTATGAGGTCGCTACGCCGGCGTACTCCAGGGGGATCTTCTACGCCCACGCGACAAAGGCCAGGGCATGGCCCAACATGAGAAACCAGGCCTATCCCTACGTCATTACTGACGACCCGAAGACCATGGCGAACCTGCGAGACGGCGTCGTCTTCTTCATCCTCAAGCTAGAGGGCGGCGGGTATCTCGCCGTCACGGCCATGCCCGGACCCAAGACCCAGTCCTGGCTTCACTCCGACACGCGAGGCCGTCTGCTGCTGAGCGTCGGGACCTTCGGGACCGAAGGCGTGACGAACTGCGATGTCCCGCTCTTCGCATGGGCGAGGTCCGACGACGTCTACGAGGCCTGCAACAGGGCCATCGGCTCGGCGATCGCCAGCGCACCGATCCGCGGCTGGACCCATCCGCGCCACGAGAAGGCATATCCCGAGTGCCTCCAATTCCTGGGATGGTGTAGTTGGGAGCATTTCAAGGGGAAGATCAACGAGCAGAACATGCTACAGGCGATCGACGAGATAGAAGCCTCCAACGTGCCCATCCGCTACATCATCATCGACATGGGGCATACATCGAGCAAGGGCGGGGCGCTCACGACGTTCAAGCCCAACCCCGACAAATTCCCGAACGAATGGGCGCCGCTCCTCAGACGCCGCAGGAGGGACAAGATCCGGTGGATGTGCCTCTGGCACTTCTTCCAGGGCGGCCAGGCCGGGATCAGCATCGAGAACGATCTCGGCCCCGCTCTCAACAAGCACTTCATCAAACTCAGGAGCAAGAACAACCTGACGACCCGCAACGACCCCCGGTCGGCGCTTGCGTTCTACAGAGCATTCAGCGGATCGGTGAGAAGCTATGGCTTCGACGCCGTGAAGGTCGATTTCCAGTCCGCACAGTTGAGCCGACTGGCCGGCCAGGTGGGCAACGCGGCGGAGCTGTGCCGCCACAGCGCACAAGCCTTCGAGCAAGCGCTCCACGAGGACGGGCTCGGCCTGATCAACTGCAACTGGCACAACCCCATCAACTTCTTCAACTGCAAGTACAGCAATGTCGGCCGGTGCAGCATGGACTACGTCAAGAACAACCTGTTCTCGGCACGACGGCACCTGTTCCAGTCGTATGCCAACACCCTGTGGATGGGGCAACTGGTCTGGTGCGATCACGACATGTTCCATTCCAGCGATGAGATGGCCGGCCGCACCATGGCCATCTCCAAGGCGGTCTCCGGCGGCCCTGTCTACCTGTCCGACGCGCCGACGGACTTCGACCGCGAAGTGCTGCGGCCGCTGTGCTACACCGACGGGCGATTGCTCAGGCCCCTGGCTCCGGCGGCGCCGATGCCCGACTCCATCTTCGCGGACCCCTACCGCAACCCGGTGCCCTACCGGGTCATCGCCCCGTTGCCCAACGGCTCCGCGGCGATCGTGCTCTACAACCTCAAGCACGGCCGAGAACCCGTCACGGTGACCGCCAGGGTGTCGAGCGCAGACTACGCCCACGCCAATGCCATGCTCCAGCCGTATCCGGGCAAGCGGCCCATGCCGCCGGAGGGCCTCGTGCTCTACGACTGGATTGCCGGGAAAGGCCGGCGGCTCGCAGGGGACTATACGTGCGAGCTGACTGGGCTGGCAGACCGACTGATACAGCTAAGCCCAATCGTCAAGGGCTGGGCGACTATCGGCCGAACGGACAAGTACCTGTCCGCCGCCGCGGTCGAGGTGCTCGGCGCCTCGGAGCGCGAGCTGACGCTGCGCATGGTCGAGGCCGGCCCGCTGGCCGTCTGGAGCGCGCGCGGCGCACCGAAGGCGCCCGGGGTCACCTTCTGCCCAGTCGGCGAGGGCCTCTACAAGGCCCGCCTGCCCGTCGAGGCCAAGCCGCGCACGCTGACCCTGACGCGCTGAGCCGCGCGGCTCGCAGCGGGCGAAGGCGTGCGACCGTTGCGTCGCGAGGGCAGGGGAGGGGCTGCGCGAACTCCCGCATCAGCTTCCGCAGGCACCCGTCTGGCTTGTCCCGGCCGGGCGGCGTTCAGTCACTCGTGTCTTCGCAGCCGCTCCTTGAGCCGTCGGAGGGCCTCTTCGACCTGTCGGGGGTCGGGGCTGTAGAAGACGCGGAAGGCGCCGCGGGCGGGGCCGTAGCCCGCGAAGCCGGCTCCTGAGGCGCCCTGCTCGAAGCCGGGGTGGGGGCGCCAGCCCGAAGACGGGTCGAAGCCCATGGCCATCGCCTGCGCGTGGCGGCGGCGCACGGCGAACTCCTCCTGCTTCCCAGCCAGGTAGATGAACAACGCGATCGCCACGAGCATGAACGACGGGCGCAGCAGGCCGACGACCGCCATGGCCAGCGCGACCCAGCGCCCGACCCGCGCCGCAGTCTCCGTGGCCGCCACCATGCCCCGCCGCCGCGCCAGCCAGGCCCGCAGGACCCGCCCGCCGTCCATGGGGAACGCCGGCAGCAGGTTGAAGACCGCGAGCACCACGTTCAGCACCACCAGCACCAGGACCCCCTCGAGCAGCCACACCAGCACCGGCCACCGCAGCGCCGCCGCCCACACCGCCAGCGGCGTGCCCAGCAGCGTCAGCAGGACGGCCAGCACCACGTTCACCGCAGGCCCCGCCAGCGCGATCCACAACTCCGCGCCAGGCGTCGGAGGACCGCCCTGGAGCCGCGCCATCCCGCCGATCGGCAGCAGCGTGATGTCCCGTACCTGGATCCCGAACCGCCGCGCCACCAGGCTGTGCCCAAGCTCATGCAGCACGACGAAGAAGAACAAAAAGCACAGCCACAGCACCGGGCGCAGGCCGCCCCAGAACGCGAATGCCCAGACCAGCATCGCCAGGAACAGCCAGTGGGCGCGGAGGCGTATGCCGAACGGTTTTCCCAGTGGCAGGGACCAGTTCATTGCAGCTCCTCTGCGCCCATCTTACCACCAGTGCCGTGGCATTGCGAGCCGCCCTGGTTTTGACGCGACGGCATCGGCGCGGCTATAATCGGCCCGCGGGTCATACTTGGGAGACAGAGCCGATGAGCCTGGCAGCGGAGATGCGGCGGAGAGACGGCGAGGACTACGCCGACGTGGCCCGGCGGGCCGCGGCCCTCGGCTTCCGAGGCGTCTCGCTGCCCTACGATGAGGGGTGGAGCGACGCGGACCTGATCGGCATCCGCCAAGCCTTCGACGAGGCGGGGGTGGCCATCGTCGAGCTGAAGTGCCGCTGCAACTTCCTCACGCCGCGGGATGACGAGGCCGCGCAGGTCGTCGGACGCCTCCAGAAGGCCCTCGCCGACGGCGCCATCCTCAACTGCGACTGCGCGACCACCTACGCCGGCAGCCGCCACCCCGACCCCCGCCAGCCGCTCGCACCCCACCCCGACAACTGGGACGACGCGACCTGGGACCTGCTGATCCACCGCATCTGGTCGCTCCTCGGCGGGGTGGACGACCTCGGGGTCTGCCTGTGCTTCGAGCCCTGCGCGACGACGACGCTCAACAGCCTCGACAGCTTGTCCGAGCTGAACGCCGACGCGGCCAGCTTCCGCGTCCGCATCGCGCTCGACCCCGCCGCCATTTTCACCGCCGCGGCGGCGGAGCATCCTGCGGTCGGGCTCGCCGAGACCTTCGCGACCCTCGCCGACACCATCGTCCTGGCCCGCGCCACGGACCTCGCGCTCATCGAGGTCGGCCGCGAGCCCGTCGTGCAGCCGGCGCCGCTCGGCGAGGGCGTGCTGGACTACCCGACCTACCTCAAGCTGCTCGACGCCCTCGAGCGCGACACCCCGCTCGTCGTCAGACACCAGCCGACCGACGACGCCTACCGCGCCGCCCATGCCTTCGTGGCCGATGCCGCGAAGGAGGCCGGCCTCGCCCTGTGAGCCCGCCCACCCTCTCAGTAATCGGGGCAGATCACTCTCCCTCTCCCGCAGAGAGAGGGAACGGACTGCTAGCTGGTTCCTGTTGCGGGTCGCTCCAATGGGAGGGCGAGGCTCCTGCCGAGCCGCCCTTCGCCCCCTGAATCGGCTCAGCGGGAGCTTCGCCCTCCCGCACCGGGACTTTCCGCATCAGGAACTAACTGGAACGGTGCTGCGGGTGCGGGACGAGGCAGAGCAGGGTGAGGGGCTCGTCGCCGTCGTTGGCGAAGTGGTGCTCATCGCCGGGCGGCACGAAGACGACGGTGCCGGGCTCGAGCGGGGTGTCGCCCTGGGCGCCGAAGACCTTGCCGCGGCCTGTGAGGATGAAGACCTCGTGCTCCCAGTCGTGGGTGTGATGGGGCGTGTGGCCGCCCGGGGCGATCTCGAAGTGGCGCATAGCGAAGTTCGGCGCACCGTCCGCCTCGGCGATGATCCAGCGGATCCAGACGCCCTCAGCGCCCTGCTCGACCATCTCGGCGGGCACGTCCGTGTAGTGCTTGACGGTCATGGCAATGGCTCCTCTTCGTGGGAATGGCTCCTCGGGCGGTACGAGCCGCACCGCCCCCTCGCGGTACCCCGCCGCGTGACGCAGCAGCCGCACCGTGCCATTGTAGACGATCCGCTCGCCGCGGTCTAGCAGCCCGTGGCAGAAGTCCGTTCGGACTGCGTGCGGGTCTTCGGGCCG
>CAZDNN010000342.1:0-7059 GCA_964506385.1 uncultured Planctomycetota bacterium | reverse complement strand
CAGGCTCTTGCCGAGGGCCTGCTGCATGGCCGCCAGCTCGTCCTGGATGTCGTCGAGCTTGCCCTTGCGGCCGGCGCAGTTGAAGGCAAGGGCGGCGATGGGCTTGCCGCCAAGCGCCTTTGCGGCCTCTGCGGCGCCCTCCTTCGCCGAGGCGATCACCGCCTCGTTCGTCTTGGCCATGCGCCCCGAGAGAGCGACCTTGAAGTCGCCCGACAGCATGATGGCGACCGCGCTGTCGCGGTACATGTCCCCACGGTAGTAGACGTAGGTCTGCCCCGCATTCTTGTTCGCGCAGCCGCCGGTGATGGGGAAGTCCTTCCCCAGCTCGTCCTGGAGGCCCTTGACGAAGTGGGCGTTCTTCGGCGAGTGGGCGTCGGCGACGGTGACGAGCACCTTGTCCTGCGGGGTGCGTGGGATGCGGCGCGCGAGGCGCTCGCCGGCGGCATTGAGCAGCGTCTGAATCTCCTCGTCGTCCTCGCCTGGGGTGAGGCGTGCCGTGCCGAGGCCGGTCTGTAGGGCAGCGGCGACGGAGATGCCGGGTCCGGCGATGGCCATGAGGCCGATGGCGTCGCGGTCGAGCGCCCCGCTCTGGGCGAAGGTGCCGTAGGTGGCGCAGCCGAAGACCCTCTCAGGCTCGAACACGGCGAAGACCCCGCGCAGCGCGCGCTTCTTGAGGTAGCGCTCGGGGTAGCACTCGGAGACGAGGATGATGTGGGGCGTCGCGTCGCCGAGCTGCTCGCGGAGCGCCAGGGCCGCAGCCTTGCCGGCGTCGTATGGATCCTCGTTCTGGGCCGTGGCGACGCGGATGATGATGTCGCCGCCGGGCACGGCGGGCGCGGTCACGAGCACCTCATTCATCGGCGAGCCGCAGCCGGCCAGCATCGCACAGGCCGCCAAGGCGCACGACACGACGGGAAGCTTGCTCCACAGGGCTGCTTTCGGCCGCAACCAAACGCGAAGAAAACGCCGGGCCAGACATGTTACCTTCCGGGTTCGGGGGTTCGTCACCAATCGAGGAGCGCGCCACGGGAACGTTGCTTCCCATGTCCGCTGCAAACCCAACCGGGGCTTGGGTTTGGTATGCCTGGCCCGACGTTCTCTTCGCGGAACGAAAGGTCTTGCACGTTTGTGATACAGGGCCATCGCCGGCCTCCTCTCAGTGTTTCGACGTGCACAGTCCCCACTCGATCTTGCCGTCGAAGGGCGGCTGGTCGCCCCACGCGGCTCCCGCCCAGGTGCACCAGGCGAGGCGGTTGCGCTGCGAGGGCCAGAGCCCCGCGTGCTCCCCCCAGTCGCGGACGCCGGTGCCGTCGGGGTCGTGAATGAGGATGGAGAAGCGGATCTCGCGTCCCACGGTGAGCCGGATATCGCGGATCGACCTGCCCGGGATCGCGCACTCGTAGCGGGTGACCCCGCCCGACCGGCGGATGCTCAGCCGCGCCTCCTTAAGCACAAGCGTGTCGAGCTCCCGCGCCTGCGCCGCCACGGCGAGGGCGTCGCCGGGCTTGAGAAGCGCGAAGCAGCGATCTCGGCCGAACAGGCCCGTCCCCGCCGCCAGCAGGAACTCGTACCGCGCCGCCTTCTCCGCCGGCTTCGTGCCCGTGACGGCCTTGCGCGAGGCGATGGCGAACTGCACGGCGTCGAAGGCGCCCTTCCCCTTCCCGCGGCCGACCTGCTTGTCCTCCTCGACCTCGACGGCCAAGCAGAACTGGCGTTCGTTCCAGAAGGTCCGCACCACGGTCTTCTTGCCCCCCGTCGTGAAGGTCACCGGGATCGCGTCCAGCCAGTCCTTCAGCTTCCCGTCCACCCGCGGCTTGTAGTAGGGCGCGCTGGCGCACACGATCGTCTGCTTGCGGACGACGGTCGCTCCGCTGCCCGTGGCGGCCACCTCGACGGGGAACGCGTTGGTCTCCAGCTCCGCGTAGGCCTTCGCCGTGAAGGGCACGCGGGCCGTCTCGCCAGGCTTGAGAGTCACGGTCCGCTCGGCGGGCTCCACCGTCCAGCCCTCGGGCGCCGCGAGCCGGACCGTGCCCTCGTAGGGCTTCTCCAGCAGGTTGCGCACAAGCACGTGGGTGACCGGCCCCGTGGCAGGCGGGACGATGAGGTGCTCCGCCCGTAGCGCCACGGGCTCAGCGGCCCAGGCCATCGCGCAACAAGCCCACAACGTGAGATAGAGGCACGTCCGCATGGCCGATGGGCTCCTCCATCTGGATACGGTAGTGCAAACGCGAACTCGTGTCAATCGCCCGGCTCCTCGAGCATCGCCTTGAACTCCTCTTCGGTGAGGACCATGATGCCCAGCTTCTCCGCCTTGGCGAGCTTCGACCCGGCCTTCTCTCCGGCCACGACATAGTCCGTCTTTTTGCTCACGCTCGACGCCGCGCGGCCGCCGCGCTCCTTCACAAGCGCCTCGGCCTCGGCGCGGGGCATAGACAACGCGCCCGTGAAGACGAAGGTCTTCCCCGCAAATAACGTCTCCCCCTCCTCCACAGGCTCGCGCCTCTCGACGGGCGGGAACTGCACGCCGCCCTGGCGAAGCCGCTCGATGGCTGCCACGTTCTCCGGGTTGTCGAAGAAGTCGCGCACCGAGCGGGCGACGATGGGGCCGATCTCGTAGGTCGCCTCGAGTAGATCGTAGTCGGCCCCCATCAGGGCGTCGATGGAGCCGAACCCCTCGGCGAGCACTTCCGCCACGTGCTCGCCCACGTGGCGGATGCCCAGGGCGTAGATACACCGCGCGAGCGAGCGTCCTTTCGACGCTTCCAGCGCATCGAGCAGATTCTGTGCCGACTTCTCGGCCATCCGCTCCAGACCCGCGAGCTGGCCGTGGGTCAGGAAGTAGAGGTCGGCAGGGCTCGACACCAGGCCCTTCTCGACGAGCTGGTCAACCAGCTTCGTGCCCAGGCCCTCGATGTCCATGGCGCCGCGGGACGCGAAGTGCTCGATGCGGCCCTTGACCTGGGCGGGACAGGCGAAGTTGATGCACCGCGCCACCACCTCCCCCTCCGGACGCTCCACCTCTGAGCCGCATACGGGGCACGTGCCCGGCATCTGGAAGGCGCGCTCATCGCCCGTCCGCCTGTCCTTGACAACCGAGACGACCTCGGGGATGACGTCGCCGGCGCGCTGGATGACGACGGTGTCGCCGATGCGCACGTCCTTGCGGTCGATCTCGTCCTGGTTGTGGAGCGTGGCGTTCGAGACCTCGACCCCGCCGACACGTACGGGCTCGAGCCGCGCCACAGGCGTGAGCGCGCCCGTGCGGCCCACCTGCACCTCGATGTCGCGCACCACCGTCGTCGCCTGCCGCGCGGGGAACTTGTAGGCGATGGCCCATCGCGGGCTGCGCGAGCGCACGCCAAGCCGCTTCTGCTGCGCCAGGCTGTTGATCTTCAGCACGATGCCGTCGATCTCGAAGGACAGCGTCTCGCGCCGTGCATTCATCTCGTTCCAGAAGGCCTGGACCTCCTCGACGGTCGTGCAAATGCGATGCTCGGCTGTGGGGAGGCCGAGGTCGGCGAGTAATCGAAGCTCGTCGGTGTGGGATTCGAGCTCGACGCCTTCGACCTCGCCGAGGCCGTAGAGGAAGATGCGGAGCGGCCGCGACGCAGTGATGCCCGGATCGAGCTGGCGGAGCGAGCCGGCGGCCGCATTGCGCGGGTTGGCGAAAGGCTGCTCGCCGGCCTCCTCGCGACGCTCGTTGAGCTCCACGAACCTGTCTCGGTCCATGTAGACCTCGCCGCGGGCTTCCAGCCGTGCGGGCGGACGGCGGCTGCCCGAGCGCAGGCGGAGCGGGATGGAGCGGATGGTGCGGAGATTCTGGGTCACGTCCTCGCCGGTCACGCCGTCGCCGCGGGTCGAGCCGAGGACGAAGCGACCGTCCTCGTAGACGAGCTCGACGGCGAGGCCATCGAGCTTGGGCTCCGCGACCATCTCGAAGGGCTCGCCATCGAGGCCGTCGGCGGCCCGCTGGTACCACTCGCGGAACTCCGCTTCGTCGAGCGCGTTGCCGAGGCTGAGCATCGGGATCGAGTGCCGCACGGTGCCGAAGGCCTCAACCGGCTCCGCGCCCACGCGCTGCGTGGGCGACTCCGGCGTCACTAGCTCCGGGTACTGCTCTTCAAGCTCCTGGAGACGGCGGAGGAGCCTATCGTAGTCAGCGTCCGAGATCTCGGGCTGGTCGAGGACGTAGTAGCAGTGGTTGTGATGCTGGATCTCCGCGCATAGCCTCTCGGCCTCATGGCGCACCGCGTCGGGCACGTCTGGCATGGCTCATCCCCTCGCAGAAGAGGTCTGGCAGCCCGTAGTATATCACCGGCAAGAAGATGAGCCAAGATCCGCTGGCGAGGCGGGTATGGCCCCGTCTCGTTCGGCACGCGCACGCGGCGGACTCGACGCCCTCTGGCGACTGGGCCGTCAACGCACCAGCGCCACCTCCGCTTGCGGGAGCTGGTGGTGGCGCCTACAATCCTGGGCCTGGGAGCGGGGGTTGCGAGAGCAGGCGATGGACGACAGGCACGCACCGACGGAGGCGTCTCGCTGGTGGTGGGCCGCCGCCGTCGCGGTGGTGGCCCTCGCCACGTTCCTGCCGACCGCGTGGTTCGGGTTCGTCAACTGGGACGACCCGGACCTGATCCTGGCCAATCCGCGCGTGACCGAGGCGTCCGTCGCCGCGCTGTTCGCCACACCGGGCACAGCGTACCTGCCGGCCCGTGACCTGGCCTGGAATCTGACCTACCGCCTCGCCGGGCCGGGTGCCGCGCCGTTCCACTTGCTCAACGTGGCCTGCCACGCTGCGGCGAGCGGGCTCTTCTGTCTCGTGGCCATCGAGCTGTGCGGCCGACGGGCGGCGTGGGCCGGCGGCATCGCGGGGCTGGCCTTCGCCGTGCACCCGCTGCACGTCGAGCCTGTGGCGTGGGCGTCGGGGGTGAAGGACCCGCTGTCAGCGGTGTTCCTGCTCTGGGCGCTGCTGCTGTATGTCGGCGCGGTAGCTACCGAGGAGCGGGGCTGGCGGCTGCTGCGGCTGGGGATGGCGCTCGGACTCTTCTGGTATGCGACGCTGGCGAAGGCGTCGGCGCTGGTGCTGCCCGTGCTGATGCTCCTCTACGCGGTCAGCCTCGCTCCGAAGCGGAGGCGCGCGCTCGCGCTGGCCCTCCCCTTCGTCGCCCTGGCGGGGCTGATGGCATGGGTCATGTACGACGTCGCGGCCGCGTCGGGGGCGGTGAAGGTGCGGACCGCGGCACCATGGCGGGTGGCGCTCACGACGCTGACCGTGGTCGGACGCTACCTGCACCGCCTCCTGGTGCCCGTCGGCCTGAGCCCGCGCTACCCCGCGGCAGGCTCCCCGAGGCAGGAGCTGGTCGCCGTGACGCTCTACGTGCTGCTTCTGACGCTGACGGCGCGCCGCCACAGGCGGGCCTTCTTCGCGCTGGCCTGGGTCGGGGCAGCGCTGCTGCCGTATCTCAACGTCCTGCGGACGAGCACGCAGCAGGCGGACCGCTACCTGTACCTGGCGGTGGGCGGCTGGGGGCTGTGCCTCGGCCTGGCGGCGGAGGCGGTGGTCGGTGGGCGGCGGCCTGCCCGCCGAAGCCTCGGCGAAGGCGGGACGGTGCTCGCAGCGCGGAAGAGACAGATCGCGCTCGGTGTGTGCCTCGCGCTCGTCGCAGGATATGCGGTGCTGTCGGTGCGGCAGTGCAGGGTGTGGCGGTCGTCGGAGGCGCTCTGGGAGCGGGCGCTGGCGACCGCGCCGGAGGATGCGCTGGCGCACTACATGCTCGGCGACGCCATCTGGGAGCGCGAGCCGCTGCGCGCCGCGCGCCATTTCCGCCGCGCCGCCGACGCGCATCTGGAGGCCGCCGCCGACCACCTGCTCGGCGCGGGCGAGGCTCGCGAGCAGGGCGACGAGGCCCTGGCCGGCCGCCACTCCGCCCTTGTCCTCGAGCACGAGCGCCTGGCCGCCGACGCCCTCGCCTACCTCGGCACCGTCGTCAAGCAGCTAGAGGGGGAGCCCGGCGTCCTGGCCGAGCTCGGCGGGGCCTATCAGCTCCACCAACAGGCTCTACGCTTGAGCCGCGGCGAACCGCGCTTCCACTACCTCGTCGCCCAGGACCTCATCGAGGCGGGCCGCTACGCCGACGCCCTCCCCCACCTGAAGGCCGCCGCCCGCGGCCCCGCCTGGCTGCGCGAGCAGGCCGCCGCCGAGATCGACAGGCTCAACACCATCCCCCGTCCTACGCCAGACCCGTATTGAGCGCCACCGGCCTCGCGACTACTTGCCGACGAGCGCCTTCATCGCCTCGCCGAGGGCGTCGCCGATGAGGAAGTAGCTCTCGGCGTTGCCGAACCAGTGGTGGCCGTGCCCGACGTTGGGCGACTCTTCCTTGGGCCGCCGGAAGGCGGCGGTCGGCACGAAGGCAACGGTGCCCTTGAACTCGGGGCGGCCGGCCGCCGCGGCCTGCGCCTGGCGGAAGACCGTGTGATTGCAGTTGCCCGTCTCGCCGATCACGACGGGCAGGTTCGGCGCGTCGAGCGCCTTGCGCACGTCCTTGATCAGGTTCACGAGGTTCTGCTCGTACTCGGGGACCGCCGCCTTGGTGCACATGTCGTTCCAGCCCTGGAACCAGACGAAGCCGGCGAGCTCGTAGCCGCGGCCATCGTAGTCGGGGCAATCGTCCTTGAGGCGGGCCAGCGCCTCGCGCACCTCGGCGAGCATCTTCGTGTAATAGGGCCCGACCTCGCCGCCGGAGCTCGGCGGACGGAAGTCCTTGTAGAGGCTCTTCCCGCCCCACGCGGTCTTGACGAGCAGCACCTGGCTGTCGAGCGCGTCGCCCATGACGTGGCCGAACTGAAGCTCGGGGCCGAAGTGGTGCCTGCCGGGGTAGACGGCGTAGCCGATCGACAGCTTGCCCTTCTTGAGCTCCTTGTCCGTCCTGTACCGGACCCACACGTCATCGCGGACCGCCCAGTTGCCGCTCTTGTCCTTCAGGTGGGCGTAGCGGGGGGCTTTGGCGGGGTCGCGCATCACGTGCTCGAGGTTGCCCTTGCCGCCGTTGTAGTATT
>CAZDNN010000341.1:0-7112 GCA_964506385.1 uncultured Planctomycetota bacterium | reverse complement strand
TAGGGCTGGATGCGGTCGTCGGCTGCCTGGGCGCAGAGCGCGACGAGGAGGAGAGCTGCGCAGAGGCTGAACTGAGCATTCATCGCCTGTCTCCTATGGCCTGGATGAGCAGCAGCGCGTCGCCGCGGAAGGGCGGGGCGAAGAGGCGCCGCCGCCCGCCGAGGAATGGCCGCCCGAGATGGGTCCTGCCGGTGCGGGGGTCGATCCATTGCAGCGTCAGCATACAGTTTGCGCCCGAGAGGTCAACCGTCACGGTGCCGCCGGTCGGCAGATAGACCAGGTAGGCCGTGCCTGGGCTGGCGAGGCAGTAGCCGCTGCTGGCGAGCTTGTCCATGGGAACCATCGCGGCGAGGTCCACCCGCGCGGCGAGGCGCGCCGCCGCCCCCATGGCGCCGCGGGTCACGTCCCACTTCGGATCGGGCTCGGCCGGCGAGCCGATGCGGAAGTCCATGTAGTGGTCCATGAGGATGAAGTGGTGGCCGCGGAGCAGGCACTTCCACGGCCACGACGGGTCGTGGTCCCAGGGTTGGCAGTGGTCGGTGTCCACGACGACGATCTTCCGTCCATCGCCCGCGGGTGGGTGGGTGAGCCACTGCTTGCCGGGCGGGGAAATCCAGTCGGCCGGGCTGGCGAGGAGTTCCTTCGTGCCGATGGGGGCGCCGGTCATGCCGATGAGGTGCTGCTTCGGGCGCTTGGCCTCCACCGTGCGGATGAAGCGGATCATGTGGTGCTGCCACTTCGCGGACCCGCGATGGCACTCGTTGCCGATCTCCCAGAGCACGTTGTCGAGGTCGCCCACCGTCTCGATGGTCTTGCGGACGTATGCCTCCTGGAGGCGGGTGACGGCGGGGATCTTGAGGGTGTGGACCTCGTTGCCCGTGTCGTCGCCGCTCGGGTTGCCGTCGATCCCGTTGACGTTGTTGGCCCGGTGGAAGGGGTGGCCGTGCCAGGCGTTGCCCTTGGCCTTGTCGCCGCGGGTCTTCGCCAGGCTGAATCCCTGGAAGAGCATGACGCCGACGTAGAGGCCGCGGCCGCGCGCCGCCGCCACGCGGTCCCGCAGCCGGCGGAAGTAGGCCCCGTTCAGCTTCGTCAGATCGAACTTCGGCTTGCCATCGAGCGCCTTCCCCGGCCCCGTCCGCGGCCACGGCAAGGGCGCATAGCGGACGGGCACGTCGCGGCCGACGAACTGCATCCACTGGGCGTGCTCCCAGGCCCACAGGCGGATGAAGTTGTGGCCGTGACGCTCGAGGAAGTCGAGGTAGCCGGTGTAGTCGAAGTCGGGCGTCTTGCCCTCGACGCCGCGCTCCTGGCGGTTGGCCCAGGTGTGGGAGCCCGTGAGGAAGACGGCGCGGCCCGTCCTGTCGGCGAGCCAGCGAGGGTTTCTGGGATGCACCCGCAATGGCCCCGAGGTGGGCCGGCGGAGGGCGGCGCCGATCTGGCGCAGGAACTCGCCGTAGGCCTCGTCGGTGATCTTCCGCTCGTTCTCGTCGAGGCCAAGGCGGACCACGACCATCCGCCAGTCGGGGATGACAAAGAGGTCGTTGTTGTTGTAGCCGCTGGCGGCGAAGGTCGAGGGCGGCGCGCCGGGCCACTTGCGCGTGCCGTCGGCGCCGAGGCCGTTGACCCACCAGTTGAGGCCGTAGACGCCGCGCCCGTCGATCTTGCTCTCAGGATGCGCCAGAGGCATCGAGGCGGGCACGTGCACGCGGGACGCAGCGTCCACCCAATCCGCCGCGATGAGCTGCTTCCCGTCCCAGTTCCCGCGTTGGAGGAAGAGGAGGCCGAAGCGGGCCAGCTCGCGGGCCGAGACGAAAACGTGGCCCTTGCTGTTCCCCGACCCGCCGTTGACGGCCAGGCGGCCCACCTTCCCGAGGCGGCCCCAGCGCCACGCCTTGGGATTCATGCCGATGGGATCGGCGATGCGCCGCCTGAAAAGGGCCTCGAGTGGCTCGCCGGCGATGCGGGTGAGGACGAGGCCGAACTCGTTCATCGCCGAGTCCCAGTAGGCATACTGCGACCCCGGCGGGGTGAAGAGCGGCTTGCCCGGCCTGAAGGGCGTGGGGCTCGGGCCGTGGGTGTAGTTGCCCCGCGGCTCGTCGCCGACCGCGCGATAGCCCGAGGTCATGGTCGCGAAATGGCGCAGGGTGGCGTCGGGGTAGCCCGCCGCGAGGTCCGGCAGACGTTTCCCCGCCTTGGTGTCGAGGGTGCACTTGCCGTCGCCGATGAGCAGCCCGAGGCAGGTGCTCGTGAAGCTCTTGGTGAGGGACCACACGCCGTGGACCCTGTCGATGCGGTCGCCTTTCCACACGATACGTCCGTTGCGGACGATGACGAGCTCGTGCGCCCCGTCGCGGCCCGAGTGCTTCTCCAGATACGCGACGGCTCCCTTCAGCTTCGCGCTGTCAAGGCCCTGGGACTCCGGGGTAGCCTCCTCCCATTGCTTGCCGGGGAACACCGTGCCCTGAAGCTGAGCCGCGTCAGAGGCCATCGCGATCGCCCCAACCATCAGGATCAGACCCGGCCATTTCGCCATCGCAGCGTCCCTACTGTTCCGCACGCACGACGTAGAGCACGGCGTCGCCCTTGAAGGGTGCGGCAAGGGTGCGCTTCGCGCCGCCCTGGAGGGCAGTCGGCTTGCGGGCCTTGCCCGTGCTGGGGTTGAACCACTGGGCGAGCAGGGCGCCCTTCGCGGCCGAGAGATCGACCGTGACGCTCCCGCCCGAGGGCAGATAGACGAGATACTCGCGGCCCGGGTTGGCAAGGCAGTACTTCGTCGAAGCCAGCTTGCCCTGCGGCGTCATCGCCGCGAGGTCCATGCGGCGGGCGTACTGGAGCGTGTAGCCGAGGCTTCGGCGAATGGGGTCCCACTTCTTCTCGAAACGCCCCGCGAGCACCACACCGTCGTACGGGTCCATGAACAGGGGATTGAGGCCGCGGGTGAAGCTCTTCCACACCCAGGCCTGGTTGCCGCCGATGCCCCACAGGTGGTCCGTGTCGGCGAGCACGACCTTGCGGCCCTTCATGTCGGGCGGGTTGTCGCGGTAGCCGCCCGCGGGGTTGGGCGACACCCAGTCGGCGGGGCTGTCGAAGAGCGTCTTGTTGCTGCCGCCCTTGTATTGGAAAGTCATGCCGACGGGATGCTGCTTGGGCTTGGACTTCTCGACGCGCTTGATGAAGCGGATCATGTGGTACTGCCATTCGGTGGACTGCGGGTGGTTCTCGTTGCTGATCTCGTAGAGGACGTTGTCGAGGTCGCCGACGGTGTCGATGACCTTGCGGACGTATGCCTCCTGGACGGCGGTGACGGCCTTGTTGCCCAGCTCGTGGACCTCGAGGCCCTTGCCGTCGCCATTGGTGTCGCCGTGGACGCCCTGTAGGTTGTTGGCGGCGTTGAGTGGATGGGCCTTCCAGGCGCCGGGCGAGAACTGGAGGCCCCAGCCCTCGAAGAGCATGATCGAGACGTAAATGCCCCGCTTGCCCGCCGCCTCGACCCGCGTGCGAAGGCGCGTGAAGTAGTCGGGGTCGAACTTCGCGAGATCGAACTTCGGCTTGCCGTCGAGCGCCTTGCCCGGCCCCGTCCTCAGCCAGGGCTGGGGCCGACAGAAATGGGGCTTGGGCTTGCCCCAGCGCCCGTTGGCCCGCGTGTCCCAGGTCGTCAGCTCCCAGGCCCACAGTCGGATGAAGTTGTGGTCGAGCTTGACCATCCAGTCGAGGCACGCATCGAAGTCGTACTTCGGCGGCGGGTCGCTCGGCCCCATGTCCACGAGATTCGACCACGTGTGCGAGCCAGTCAGGTAGATGGCCCTGCCGCTGCCGTCGGTGAAGTAGCGCGGATTAGTGGGATGGACCCGCAGCGGCCCGGTGGCCGGCGCGCGGCCGGCGGTGGCAAGACCTGCGATGGCGAGGGCCGAAAGCCCGACGATGCACACAGAGGCGTTCATTGCTGGGTCTCCTTCTCCCGTGGGTTTGCGCGGTTCCACTCCATGACGGCCTTGAGCTTGGGCTGGTCGGCCTCGGTCTCGTCATAGTACTCGGCGAGGCCCCAGCTCCCCCACTTGCTCCAGCGGCCGACCGACGAGAAGATGCACATGAGGCCGCCGCCCGCCTGCTTCCAGGCATCGAGGTAGCGGGTGTAGAGGGCGCCCATGCGGGGGCTGCGGTTCGCGGCGTGGAAGAGTCGCCCGAGCTGCTCGGTGTTCTCGCCGCCGCCCACGCCGACGAGGTGCTGGCCCGCCTCGTAGGCGACGAGGTCCACCTTGTACTTGTCAGCCAGCGCCTTGTGCTTGCGCATCTGCTCGATAGCCTTGGGCAGCGGGCCGCTCTCGATGTGGGCAAGGAGCCTGTCGAGCGACCACTGCGCCACCTCGTCGGCGCCGGGCCGCCCCTTCTTCCCCTCCCTGGGCACGTTGAAGCCGATGTAGGGGGCGATGCCGAGCGCGTCGGTGTGCTTCCAGGCGTCCTGGAACTCGAGCTTGCGCTCGGAGACGTAGGGATTGCACTGCGAGGCGATGACGCGGACGAGGCGGTCCGTGCCGCCGAAGACCTCCTCCCAGATTTTGAAGATCTGGACCGAGCGGTACGCGCAGTAGCGCCAGCCCGCCTCCCAGGGCCGCTCGCCGAAGCCGAGCTTCTGCCCCTGCTCGTTGGCGTAGCGGGTCTGGGCGAAGATCGAGTTCCAGATCTCGTTCGAGTACTCGACATAGACCTTCAGCTTGGGGTCGAGCCGCTCTTTGACGGCCTTGGCGAAGTTGCGGACGTAGCCGTCGGTGGCCAGGTGGGGCATGCAGAACCACGGGTTGGCCTTCTGGCGGTTGCAGAGATCGACCATCACCTCGACGGGGATGCCGCGCTCGGTCCAGTTGCAGTCCGTCGGCTTCGGCCGCTGCTCCCACGTGCTGATCGGCGAGCCGTTGGTCTTCATCCAGTCCATGAAGCGGTAGGTGTTGAAGCTCTTCCAGCGGTCGAGGAAGGCGGGATGGAAGGGCTCCTTCTCGCACGTCTTCTCGAAGCCGGGCATGATCACGCGGATGTTGCGGACGTAGTCGGCGGGGTCGGTCTCGGTGATGCGGAGCCAGAAGCCGCCCTTCGCGGGGTTCGGCTCGACGACGATGCGGCCCGGCTCGCGGCTGACCTCTCGCTTGATGTTCCAGAACTCGACCTTGCCCTTGCCCTCGTAGAGGCAGACGTACTGGCCTGCGGGGTAGTGTCCGCCGCGGATCGTGCACAGCGGGGTTTCCGCCCAGCAGTCGGGCTCCAGGCGCTTCACCCAGCCGTTCCCGTCGCGCCCGAGCTCGGGGCCTTTGCCCCAGGGCTGACCCTTCCGCTGGCTGATCCACTTGCGGGCGAGGCGGAAGACATCGACGAAGGGCAGCTCGGTATTCCAGTCGGCCGGCCCGGCGAGGTTGATGCCGAGGCGGCTCTCCTCGGGCCTCAACTCCCTGGCGGGCGCGCCGGCCCAGGCCGGTGCCGCCATCACGATGGCCGCGAGGACGATGCGCCCCAGTTGCCTCATCGCTGTCCCCTTCTCATCGGGTGCGGATGACGACGCGGCGATAGCTCGTGAGCGGCGGCTCGCCGTCGTCGGTGACCTCGAGGATGACGTGGAGATGCAGGGTGTCGCGCGGGACGCCGAGGGCCGCCTCGGCGCGGTCGGCCCCTCGAAGCTCGACGGTCGCCCGCGGGTAGTGGCTGGCCTCGTCGTAGACCCACCAGCGGCAGCTCAGTGTGTCGCCGTCGGGGTCGATCCACTTCCGCGAGGTCAGGCTCTGGTCGCCGCCGATGTCGGTCAGCACGAGCAGGCGGGGCCTCTGCCCCGCCCCAGCGTCCGCGAGAGGTGCCATAGCCCCATTGAAGCCCAACACCACGAGCACCGCAAGCCACAAGCTCCGGCTACCCACGCAGAATTCCCCCAATGGCGATCGGCCCCTTCCACGGCGCGCCCGCGATCCTAGCGCACACCCGCCCGCGATTGTCAGGCATTGTAAGCCGAATGCAAGAGTCTGTCACGCCCTCGGTGGCGGGGGCGATGGCCTCACCGGCCGGCCTGGCCGCAGAGGATGGAGCAGGAGCCCCGCCGCTTCCTCCCCACCGACGCGCGGACGCCCCGCTTCCTCAGCCGCCGCACGACCCTGGCCCCGAAGGACGACGAACAGCCCATCACCACGGGCACGCCGGGGTGCTGGAGATGCGCCCGGGCGAGCTTCTCGACGGCAACGCCCATCCTCTCCCCTTCCCTCAGCGTGCCGACGATCAGGCCCGGCTCGCCGCACCCCTTCAGCACGGCGACATCGGCCGTGTGGTGTTCGCGGACCTCGCCGCGGAACCCATTCTGCCGCAGGTTCGCCCTCGCGGCGCGCAGCGACAGGAGGTCGCGCGAGAGGAGCGTGAAGCCGCGGATGGAGTCACGGAGCCGCGACAGCACGACGGGGATGTGCCCCTGGCCCGGGTCCCACACCGCAACGTGCTCGGGCTCCGCCCCCTTGAGCGCCTCGGCGGCACAGGCGAGGACAAGCTCCGTGGTGCGCGACAGGGTGTCGAACTCGGGGAGCCCGAAGACCGAGGTCATCGAGTACGCCACACCCCCCCACTCGAACAACGCCGAGCCCCGCTCGTAGGCCCCGGCCGGTGGCGGCGGCCGACCGGCGAAGGAGTAGGCGTAAACCACGTGCTCCCTCTTGCGGACCTTGCGGATCGGGCGCACGCTCTCATGGGCGAGGAGGGCGTCGATCTGCTCCTCGAGCGGCTGGACGGCGACGGCCCAGACGTCGCCGCCGGGCGTCAGATGCTCCGCGGCGCCGAGGAGCATGAGGCGGTGGACGGGCTGGCCGGCCTTGGCGGGCAGGTTGGTGACGATGGCGTCGCAGGCGGGCGCGGGGGGGTCGTCGTAGGCCAGGCCGCCGCGGGCGAGGATGTTTGCCAGTCCGTTCCGCTCGGCGTTGCGCGCGGTGAAGGCGACGGCGAGCGCGTCGCGGTCGATGGCGTGGACCTCGTCGGCCATGCCCGTTGCGGCGAGACAGAGCGCGATGGGGCCGTAGCCGCAGCCGAGGTCGAGCGCCCGCCCCCATCGCGGCTCGGCCTTCCCGATCTCCCGCAGAAGGAGCTGGGTGCCCCGA